>JADDPR010000002.1 GCA_016781775.1 Rubrobacter sp.
ATCGCCGCCGGCTCTCCCGGACCGGATGCACGTACCGCGAGCGGAGGCTTTGCGTCCCAGACGGGCGCCTACAACCGGCCCGAGCGGTAGATGACCACGAGGAGCAACACCGCCAGAAGGGCGGCGAGGGAGAAGCCGGCAAAGGCGACCACCGGGACGCCGAGGATCGGCACCTGCGGACCCGAGGGGGCGAAGGCCCCTATAAGTGAGGAGCCGACCAGGAGCGCCCCCGTTACGAGGGCGAAGACGAGCCGATTGGCGATCACGTCGACCTCCCCCACGAGCTCGTCGATGCCGCCGTGACGCAGCCGGACCTCCAGGGTGCTGTCCTCCAATCCGGCGAGGACCTGGCGGAGTTGCTCCGGGTAATCTTCGAGGTAGCGAGCGTACTCCACGGCGCGCTCCTGCGTCCTTTCCAGGAGCGCGCCGGGCTCGTACCGTTCCAGAAGGAGGCGACGGGCGTAGGGTTGCGCGAGCTCGTAGACGTTTATCGTCGGGTCGATGGAGCGCGCGAGGGCCTCGGCGGTGACGAGGGCCTTCGTGAGGAGCGGGAAGACCGGCGGCATCGAGACGCGGTAGCGCCTGGCGAGCGAGATCAGCTCGGAGAGCGCCTGCCCGAGCGAGAACTCCCCGACCGTCAGCCCGGAATACTTGTGCAGAAACTCCCGAAGCTCCTGCACGAGGTCGCCCCGCACCTCCGTCGCGTAGCGAACGCCGAGGCCTTCGAGGCCACGTAAGGCGGCGTCGGCGTCGCGTCGAATCGTCGCTATAAACAGCCGGCTCAACGCCTCCACGTCCCCCCGGCTCATAAACCCGACCATCCCGAAATCCAGGAGCGCGAGCTCGCCCTGCGGGGTCAGGATCAGGTTCCCCGGGTGCGGGTCCCCGTGAAAGAAGCCGTCGTCGAAGGCCATTTTGAAGATCGCCTCCGCCCCCATCGCCGCGACCCGACGCCTCTCCCCCGGCGCCATGAGAAGTGGCCGGACCTCGTGGAAGCGAGTCCCCTCGACGAACTCCATGGTGAGAACCCGTCCCGTCGAGAGCTCGCGGTAGACCTCCGGTATCTTCACCTGCGTCCCGGCGAAGTTGTAAGCGAAGCGACGTGCGTTCTGGGCCTCCGCCTCGTAATCGAGCTCTCGCCGGACGACGCCCTCGAACTCGGCGACCAGCTCCGGCACGTCTATAAAGAGCCTCTCCCCGAACCTCGAATCGAGAAGCGCGGCGAGGTCCCGCATGAGGGCGAGGTCCGCCTCCACCCTCGCCCGCGCCTCGGGACGCTGCACCTTGACCGCGACGTCCTGCCCGCCCTTCAAGCAAGCTCTGTAGACCTGCCCGATGCTCGCCGACCCGAGCGGAACCTCATCGAACGAGGCGAAGATCTTCCCGACCGGCGCCCCGAGCTCGCGCTCGATGACTCCTTGCGCGACCGCGAGCGGGATGGGAGCGACGGTATCCTGCAGCTTTTGCAGTTCCAGGAGCACCCCCTCGGGGAGGATGTCCTGGCGGGTCGAGAGAAGCTGGCCGAACTTGACGAACGTCGGCCCCAGGTCGTCCAGCGACCGTCTGAGCCTGACGCCGAAGTTCGGCGCGAGAAGCTCCTCGAGACCCCGCTTCTCCCTGCGGTCTCGCCGGACGTCGAAGACGAACCCGAACCCGTGCCTGAGGAGCACGCGCCCGATCTGGGAGAACCGCAAGAGGTTCTCCCGCCGCCCCCCCGGAAGAGGACGAATCCTACCGCCGGAGCCCGCCACGGGCGGACCCCCGATCTAGCCCCGCGGCGCCAGGCCCGGGGTGCTACCGGGCTCGTCCCTCGGCGGCTGCGGAGCGACGTCTATGCCCCCCACGGGAGCATCCGGCGCCGCCGACGCATCCGGAGGCGGCACCACGGTCGCCGGAGTATCGAACGCCGACGCCCGCCCGCCCGAAGGTGTCTCCGAACCCCTCTCCAGTAAACGGACTCGGTGCTCGAGCTGCTCGAGGCGGAACAGAAGGTCCTCGTAGGCCTCCCGATCGGGCACCCCCGCGGTACGAAGCCCCTGCTGCAAGGACGCATCGAAGAGGCTGCGCGCCCCCTGAGACCGCTCCCGCGCCCGGGTGACGACGTCGTCCACCACGGCACGGCCCTCCTCGCGCTCCATGCGGCCCTGCTCGACCAGACGGTTCACGACCTCCTGCACCCTCTCGCGCGTCGCCGCGGCGGCGCCTATCTGCAAAAGGATCAAACGTTCAAGCGACCCGAACACCATGTGGTCCTCCTCGATGGAGTTTCTGACGCAGATGATAGCCTAACGTAGGCGTCCGGAAACGAAAAGGGTACAACGCAGGCGAGTCTTGTTCCCCCGCCTTCGGATGCCGTCCTACACGTGAACCTCGGCGCACCCTGACGGCTCGGCTAACACAGAAGATAAGGTCGAGTGGCTAACGCCGAACCGATCGCGCGGCGCCTCAAGAACGAATACTCAGGCGGTGTTCGCCACCTTTTTGCTGGTCCGGCCGGCCTGCCACGCCTTGTAGAGGGAGAGGGCCGGGGCGGCGATGAAGATGGAGCTGTAAGTTCCCGCGGCGATGCCGACGAGCAGGGCGAAGGCGAAGTCGCTCAGGGTAGACTCGCCGAAGATCAGGAGTGCGGCGACCGGAATCAGGGTGCAGACTGAGGTGTAGATCGAACGCATCACCACCTGGCGGATGGAGGCGTTCGCCATCTGGTCGAACCGGCGCCGATTGTAGCCCGCTTCGGGCGTGTTCTCGCGGATGCGGTCGAAGATGATGATCGTGTCGTACAGCGAGTATCCGAGGACGGTGAGGACGGCGACGACGGTCACGAGGTTCACCTCGCGTCCGACGAGCGCGTAGAAGCCCACCGTGATAAGGATGTCGTGCAGCAGCGCGAGCATCGCCGCTATCGCGAAGGCGAACTCGAAGCGGATGCTAATGAACAGCACGATGATGATGAGCGCGGCCGCCACGGCCTGAAGCGCCTGGGCCCGAATCTGCCCGCCGAAGGTCGGGCTGATGCTCGTGACGCTGACCTCCGCCCCCAACTCCTCCGCGAGAGCGTCCCGCACCTCGGCATCCTGCCCGTCTTGCAGCACGGGCGTGCGGATATCGAAGCCGTTCTCCCCGAGGCTCGTCACCACGGCGTCTTCCCCGAGGTCCCCGGGCAGCGCGTCCCGCGCCTCCTGGGTGGTCGGGTTGCCCTCGATGCCGCTCACGGTGAACTTGGAGCCACCCTCGAAATCTATGCCGAAGTTCAAACGCCCGAGGGCGATGGCGCCGATGCTGATGAGGAGGAAGAGCGCCGAGAGGGCGAACCAGACCTTCCACCGGCCAACGAAGTCCACGTTCCTGAGAATACAGGAGGCCACTAGCGGGCCCCCTGTCGCTCGGCATCACGCGCGCCGGCCGACGCGATGCTCTTCTTCGAGACCCCTACCATCCCCGCCGACAGCCCGAAGCCGCGGCCGGAGACGACGCCGAGCAGGGCGCGCGTGACCGCGACGGCGGTGAACATGCTGAGGACCACGCCCACGGCGAGGAGAACCGCGAAGCCGCGGACCGAACCCGTGGAGAGGGCGAAGAGGATAAAGGCGGTTATTAGGGTCGTCAGGTTGCCGTCGAGGATGGCCTTAAAGCCCCTCCCGTAACCGAGCGCGACGGCGGTGCGGGGGCTCTTGCCGCGCCGTATCTCTTCTTTTATCCGCTCGAAGATGACCACGTTCGCATCGGCCGCAACGCCGATCGAGAGGACGATGCCGGCGATACCGGGCAGGGTTATGGTGATCGGGATGGCGACGATCAACCCCCACAACAGGAACGCGTAGATCAGGAGCGCGAGGTCCGCGACGAGCCCCAGGACTCTGTAGACCACCACGAGAAACACCAGCACGAGCCCGAAGCCCACGAGCGCCGCGATCAGGCCGCTCCTCAAGGAGTCCGCCCCGAGCGTCGGCCCGATGGTCGTGACGGAGAGAACTTCCATGTTGACCGGCAGGGCGCCGGTCTGCAACACGATCTCCAGCTCCTCGGCCTCGTTCTGAGGGAGCCCTCCCGCACCCGGGTTGTTGATGCTGACCTGCCCACCGTAGATCGCCTGGTCTATGCGCGGGGCGCTGACGACGTCCTCGTCGAGGACGACGGCGAGCTGCCCCTGTCCCGGGGTCCCGTTGGCCAGGGCGTTGTCCACGATCCGCTGGGAGAGATCGCCGAACTGGTCGCCGCCCTCCCGGGTGAAGGTCATCTGGACCTCGAGGAGGCCGGCCTGATCCCGGGCCTGCGTTGCCGAATCGAGCGCGTTGCCGCGAACGGCGGGCTCCGCCGGGAGGACGTAGCCGCTAACTACCGTGCCCCCGCCCTCGGGAAGCTCGGTCTCCTCGAAGAGAATCTGGGTTTCTCCCTCCTCGAACGCCGGATCCCCTTCGAGCTCTGCCCGCAGATCCTTCTTCACGTCCTCCACCTCTTCTGCGGGGACCGGCTGCTGCCCCCCCGCGACGGCGAGGACCTCGTAGAAGCCCAGCTGCGCGGTGCGCCCGATAAGCTCCACGGCCCGCTCGGTGTCCGTGACGCCGGGGATGTTGACGACGACCTGGTCCTGGCCCTGAAGCTGTATCTCGGGCTCGGTGACACCGAGGGAGTCCACCCGCTGGCGGATCACCTGCGCGGCCTGCTCCATCTCCTCGCGTGTCACCTCGGAGCCGTTCTCCTGGAAGCCCTGCAAGTTGGCGCTTACCCCGCCCTCGAGGTCGAGGCCGAGACGGGTCGCATCCCGGACGTCCTGGCGGAAGAAGATGAAGTATGCGGCTACCCCGATAAGGACGACCACGAGGCCCAGCACGATCAGGTTATTGCGGCTGCTACCCATAACTTCTTAGGATCATAGCACCCAAATTGGGGCTTAAGAAAGCCCCGGAGACGGCGTCACCGCGGACGCCCCGTGTAGCGCGAGATCCAGCCATGCATAAACGCTCCGTACCGTCCTTCGCGTATGGCCTCCCGTGCCCTACGGCAGAGTTCGCCCATGAAGCGCACGTTGTGCAGCGTGACGAGCCGGTGCGCGAGGAGCTCGTTCTCCCGCACGAGGTGCGAGAGGTAGGCCCGGCTGTAGTCCGCGCAGGCCTCGCAGGGACACTCGGGGTCGAGCGGGCCGAAGTCCCGCCGGAAGCGGGAGTTTCTCAGGTTCAGCCGGCCGTCGGCGGTGAGCGCCATGCCGTGGCGGGCGAGGCGGGTCGGCAGCACACAATCGAACATGTCCACGCCGAGGGAGATCACCTGCAAGATGCCGACCGGGTCGCCGATGCCCATGAAATACCTCGGCTTCTCCGCCGGAAGGTTGGGGGCGACGAGCGCAAGCATCTCCAGCATCTCCTCGCGCGACTCCCCAACCGAGAGCCCCCCGACGGCATATCCGGGGAAGTCCAGGTCCACGGTGCGCCGCAGGCTCTCCTCCCTCAGGTCCGGAAAAAGCCCGCCCTGCACGATCCCGAAGAGCGCCTGATCCTCCCTCGTATGCGCCTGCCGGCAGCGCTCGGCCCAACGCGCCGTCCGCCTCAACGACTCTTCGTGGTAGGGGCGCGGGGCGTTCGCGGGGGGACACTCGTCGAGGACCATCGCGATGTCCGCGCCGAGGTCTTCCTGCACCCGCGTGGTGAGCTCCGGGGTGAACTGGTGGCTGGAGCCGTCGTAGACGGACGAGAACCTGACGCCCTCCTCGGAGAGCTTTCGCTGGTGGGAGAGCGAGAAGACCTGGTAGCCCCCCGAATCGGTGAGCATCGGCCCCTTCCACCCCCCGAACGAATGGAGCCCCCCCGCCTCCCTCACCACGTCCGGACCGGGCCGGAGGTACAGATGATAGGTGTTGCCGAGAACGACCCTGGCACCCGCCGAGCGGAGGTCCCCGGGCGTCAGCCCCTTCACCGTCCCCTTCGTCCCCACGGGCATGAAGGTCGGCGTCTCGACGACACCGTGCGGGGTGTGCAATAGCCCAACCCGGGCCTCGCCGTCGCGCTTCCCGACCTCTATCCTAACGGGCGTGCTCAAGCTCGTCCCCTCCCCCCGTTCAGGAGCAGCATAGCGTCGCCGAAGGAGTAGAACCGGTAGCGCTCCCTCACGGCGGTCTCGTAGGCCTCCCGGACGAGCTCCTCACCGGCAAATGCCATCACCATCGCTAGCAGCGTCGAACGGGGAAGGTGGAAGTTGGTGAGGAGGGCGTCGACGGCACGCCACCGGTAGCCGGGATAGATAAAAAGCTCCGTCTCCCCCTCGCGTTCGCCGCTCGCCGCCCAGCTCTCCAGGGTACGCGCGGCCGTCGTTCCAACCGCGCAGACCCGCTTCGCCTCCTCCACGGTCCGCTGCGTACCTTCCGGTATCGAATATCGCTCGGGGTGCATGGGGTGGTCGGCCAGATCTTCGGTCCTTACCGGAGAAAAGGTCCCGGTGCCGACGTGCAGCGTGATCTTCTCGACCTTGCCGCCCGCGCGGGACACCCCGTCGAGCACCCGCTCGGTGAAGTGGAGGCCTGCAGTCGGGGCCGCGGCGGAGCCCGGCACCCTGGCGTAGACCGTCTGGTACTCGCCCTCCACCTCCGGCGTCGCCTCTATATAAGGCGGCAGGGGCATCCGGCCGTGGCGATCCAACAGCCCCGGGACATCCGCCGCCGCGATCGCCCAGCGCCCATCTCCGAGCGGTCCCAGGAGTCGCAGGGAGTCGCCGTTGGCGGAGAGCTCCATTCCGGGTTTCAGGCGGCGGCTCGGGCGCGCCAGAACCTCCCACGCACCGTCCCCGATCTCGTTGAGAAAAAGCAGCTCCGCGGCGCCACCGCCCGGCCTACGGGCGGCGAGCCGCGCGGGCAGGACCTTCGTCTCGTTGAGGACGAGGGCGTCACCAGGACGCAGAAACCCGGGGAGATCGTGGAAGGCGTGATGGGAGATCTCACCGGTCGATGTGTCGACGAGCATCAGGCGCGAAGAGTCCCGGGGAACGGCCGGTTTTTGCGCGATCAACTCCTCCGGTAGCTCGTAGTCGAGCTCTTCCGTCCGCACTACAGGTCTCTAGCGGCGAAGGAAGATGTTGAGGAGGATGGTGCCGACGACGGAGAGCAGGATCATCAACCCGATGGGGAAGTAGACCGTCAAGCCGCCACGCCGAAAGACGAGGTCGCCCGGAAGCCGATCCAACCCCAAACGACCTAGCAGGAGAAACAATCCTCCCAAGACCAGCAGCACGACCGCCGCCCCAACGAGCACTTTACCTACGCTTGCTAAACCCATACCGGTATTTTACAGCGGTTGCGGAAATCACCAACGCCGCAACTCTTGCACAGTGTTTGATATTTCGTGTATGCTGCCCGACCTAGCGCTCCTGCCGGTCCAACGGTCGCTCGTAATTCGGCCCGGACCGACGCATCCAAGGGGAGGAGGTGTAGCGCGAGATAGGGTGAGCTCCGGGTAAACGCCCGTTGGACAACCATGCATGCAAGGCCGTTTGCGTGTCATAGGCGCGCTCCAGGGTTCTCCATCGGGGCGCGGCAGCAAGGAGAAGAATTTGGGCAAGAGAACGTGGTTGACGGTGTCGTTGGTGCTGGCATTGCTGGTAGCAGCGGTGGGGGTGGCCCTGGCGCACCCCGAGCATTCGGACGGTGCAACCGACTCCGAGGACGGCGCTCGTGACCTCCACCAGCACGGCGACGCGGCGGGGCACCTGCCGGCCACCAAGAGCGACAACGTAGACCTCGTCTCCAAGCTAAGGCTCGAGAACGTGGTGCCGGAGAAGATCGCCGACGTGGGCGTGCACAAAGGATATGCCTACCTCGCCGCCTGGGGCTCGGTGACGTGCGAGGACAACGGCGTCCACGTCGTCGACGTGCGCAACCCGGCGGCGCCGCGCGAGGTCAACTTCGTCCGCTCCAAGGTCGGCAGCTACCCGGGAGAGGGGATCCAGACGGTCTCCATCACGACCCCGAAGTTCTCGGGGGACATCCTCGTGAGCAACAACGAGAAGTGCAACGAGAACACCGGCTACGGCGGCGTCAACCTGTACGACGTCACCAGCCCGACGAGGGTCCTCCCTCTCTTCGAGGGGGCGGGCGACACGGACGGCGCCAACGGGGTGAAGCGAAAGAGCGCGAACTCCACCCACAGCGCCTTCGCGTGGGACGCCGGGGACAAGGCCTACGTCGTGATCGTGGACAACGTCGAAACCACCGACGTGGACATCCTCGACATAACCGACCCGCGGGCGCCGAAGCAGATCGCCGACCTCGACCTCGCCCAGAAGTTCCCGCAGATTCTGCAGTCCGCGCCGGACAACCTCAACGAGGTCTTCCACCACGACGTCGTGGTGAAGCAGATCGACGGCAAGCAGGTCATGATGGTCTCTTACTGGGACGGCGGCTACGTCGCGCTCAACGTCGACGACCCGGCGAACCCGACGTACATCGCCGACACCGACTTCACGAACCCCGACCCCGAGCTCTTGCAGCAGGCCGGCAAGACGGAGAGGCCGGAGGGCAACGCCCACCAGTCCGAGTTCACCCTCGACAACCGGTACGTGCTCACCTCCGACGAGGACTTCTCTCCCAACGGTACCGAGCTCTTCACGGACGATAACCCGACCCGAGTCGCCGTCTCCCAGGGCAGCGGCACGAAGCAGCTCATGGACGGCCAGACGCTCGCCGGAACGACGGTCTACGTCGGGCGCGCCTGCGCGGGCGACGACGCCGTCCCGGCCACGCCGACGAGCGGCGGCCCCTACGTGGCCGTTGCGACGCGCGGTTTGTGCGCGTTTACGGAGAAGGTCGCCAACGTCGAGCGAGCGGGCGGATACGCGGGCGTCGTGATCGTCAACCGCGAGGGCGCCTGCGACGGCTTCGGCATGAGCGTTACGGGCAACATCCCCGCCGTCTCGCTCGACCGGAAGAACGGCTTCGGCCTCTTCGACAGGGAGGCGGCGTACGACGACGCGGCCTGCCGCGCGGGGACCGACACCCTCGAGGGCAGTCTCATACCGGGTGTCAACATCGGCGACAGGGGCGACGTCGTCAACGTCCGCGCCTTCTTCGACAGCTGGGGCTACGTCCACCTGTACAAGAACGGCGCCGGCAAGCTCCAGGAGCTCGACACGTACGCCATCCCCGAGGCGATGGATCCGGCGAAGTCGACCGGCTTCGGCGACCTCTCCGTCCACGAGGTTGCGGCGTCGGAGAAGGACGCAAACCTCGCATACTTCTCCTATTACTCGGGCGGCTTGCGGGTCGTGAAGATAAGGAACGAGGAGCTAGCCGAGGTTGGCCGCTTCATCGACGAGGGCGGCAGCAATTTCTGGGGGGTCCAGGTCTTCGGGCAGGGCGGCAAGGAGTACGTGGCCGCCAGCGACCGCGACTTCGGCCTCTACATCTTCGAATACACCGGCCAATAGCGCAGGCTAGACCTGGATGCCGGGGCGGCTTACAAACGCCGTCCCGGCTTCGACGGGGTGCTGGCAAACCGCGACACCGAGAACGTCATCGCGTCCAACGGCAAACGAATAATTATCAGGTAACTTACCGGACAGCGATCGTTGGAGGAACCGGGGCACGAGCGCCCCGGTTCCTCGTTCAAGAAGGAGTGCGCCGCACCGGTACTCCCGCCTCCTCCCCTCGGCCTCGCTCCTGCCCTCTCCTCCCGTGAGTGCCGCGCATGCTCGGCATTCGAACCGCACGACGGGGTCCGTCGCCGCACCGCAAGCGTGCGCGGCCACGGATCGATCTTTGGGGCCCAAGGGTGCTGCTCGGTCGGCAGACGTGGGATAGGCGCCGGTTGGTCGGCGGCATAGGGAAAGCTACTGGTTGTTTGGTTCGCCACCGGAACCTTCCATAGAGCGACGATCGCGCGTGCTCGCGGTAGGATGGTCGGGCTCATGACGCTACGCCGCGCCTTTCAAACCCTGGTCCTCCTCTCGTTTCTGGCCCTGGCGCCGGCCTGTGGCGCGGAGGAGGAGCCGCCACCGGACGACGCGGAGAGGCTCCGCTCCGCGGTAACGACGGAGGACATCCTGCAGCACGCCCGCCGCTTCGAGGAGATAGCGGAGGCCAACGGGGGCAACAGGGCGGCGGGCACGCCGGGGTACGACGCCTCCGTCGACTACGTAGCGCAGCAGCTTCGGGAGGCGGGCTACGACGTCTCGGTTCGGCCCTTCGAGATCCCCTACTACGAGGAGCTCGCTCCCGCGAGGTTGGAGCTCGTCGCCCCGGACGCGCGGCCTTATCAGGAGGGCGAGGATTTCTCGGCGCTGCATTTCTCGGGCTCGGGCGCGGTCGTCGCCCCCGTGCGGCCGGTCGACCTCGGGGAGCCGGGGGATTCTTCGAGCGGCTGCGAGCGCTCGGACTTCAAGCGTCTCGTCGAGGGCGAGGTTGCGCTCATGAGGCGCGGGTCGTGCCCCTTTGAGGATAAGGTCTCGAACGCAGAAGAGGCGGGCGCCTCGGCGGTCGTGATCTTCAACGAGGGCAGCCAGGGCCGGACCGGCCCCCTCGGCGCGGGGACGCTGGAACGTCCCGGAATAGGCATCCCCGTGATAGGCGCCAGTCTCGCCGTGGGCGAGGACCTCGCGCGGCTCAATGCCGAGGACGGCGGGGCGGCGGTCCGAGTAGCGGCCTCTACGGTCTCCGAGAACCGCTCGACGGCGAACGTCGTCGCGGAGAGGCGGTCCGGGAGCGAGGACGGGACCGTGGTGGTGGGCGCGCACCTCGACTCCGTACGCGAGGGACCCGGGATCAACGACAACGGCTCGGGCTCGGCCACGATCCTCGAGATCGCCCGGAAGATGACCGAGCTCGGGGTAGAGCCCAGGAAGAAGGTCCGCTTCGCCTTCTGGGGGGCGGAGGAAATCGGCCTCGTGGGCTCCACGAGCTACGTCGAGGGGCTCTCGGAGGACGAGGTCGAGGAGATCGGGACCTACCTCAACTTCGACATGCTCGGCTCCCCGAACTTCGTCCGCTTCGTCTACGACGGCTCTTCGGGACCGCGCGGCTCTGGCCGGATCGAGGAGGTCTTTACGGACTACTTCGCCTCTCGGAACCTGGAGGTACGGACCGACTCGACCCTGGAGGGTCGCTCGGACCACGGCCCCTTCGCCGAGAGGGGCATCCCGATAGGAGGGCTCTTCACCGGGTTCGAGGGGACGAAGACCGAAGAGGAGTCCGCCCTCTTCGGCGGCGAGGCTGGCGAGCCCCACGACCCTTGTTACCACCAGGCGTGCGATACCGTCGAGAACCTCAACCCGCGCGCGCTGGACGAGATGTCCGACGCCGCGGCGCACGCCACGGTGGTCCTCGCCGAGGAGGAGTAGCGGGCTTCTTCAGGCCCCGTCTTCCCCTCCGTCGAGCTCGGCCAGCAGGCCCCGGAGGTCGAGGGGCCGGGTGAACATGCTCAGGCCGCCGTCCTCGGTGCGGGGCCACTCATCCTGCGGCCGGTCCCAGTAGAGCTCGACGCCGTTGTCGTCCGGGTCCCGAAGGTACAGGGCTTCGGAGACGCCGTGGTCGGAGGCGCCGTCCAGAGGATAGGCGGCGTCGACGAGGGCGCGCAGCGCGAGGGCGAGCTCGCGGCGCTCGGGGTAGAGGATCGCGAGGTGAAAGAGGCCCGCCGAGCGCGCGGGGGCCGGAGGGGCGTTTCGGCTCATCCAGGTGTTCAAGCCGATGTGGTGGTGGTAGCCGCCGGCCGACAGAAAGACCGCGTCATCGCCGTACCACTGCATCACCTCGAAGCCAAGGACGTCCCGGTAGAAGCCCAGGGCCCGCTCTATGTTCGCCACCTTGAGGTGGACGTGTCCTATCCGGGTTCCGGGGTGTATGCGCCGGGTCTGCTCCTTGCGCTGCGTGCGGGGTTCCATGCGACTGCCTTTCCTCGCTTTCGGTCCTTCGGATTCTAACGCTCGGGGCTCCGGCGGCCCCTCGCGTTCACGAGCAGGACGCCGGCGAGCGAGAGCGCGCCCCCCACCACCGAGAGGATCGTGGGCACCTCGCCGAGCCAGACCCAGGCGATCAGGAACGCGAGCACCGGGATGACGTACAGGAAACTGACCGCGATAGAAGCGGGCATCCGCGAGAAGGCGTACCCGAGGGCCAGGTAGGCGACCACCGTTGGGAAGACGCCGAGGTAGAGGACGCTCAGGGTCGCGTCGAGGGAGGCCGCCTTCACCTCCCCCACAAGCCCGGGGGAGAAGACCAGCATGAAGAGGGTGCCCGCCCAGATCGAGTACGTCGTGAACCTCAGGGAGCCGTACTTCTCCAGGTACGGCTTCTGCATCACGAAGAAGAGGCTCTCGCCGACGGCCGCGATCAGGATGGCGAAGGCCCCGGGGTCGAACCCGAGCGCGCCGCCGCCCTCTCCGACCGAGATCAGTACGACCCCCGCGAAGCTCGTGGCGCTCCCGACCCACCCCCACGCCCCGAGCCTCTCTCCCAGGAACGCCACGGCCAACAGGGCGGTAAAGACCGGTACGGACGCGATGATGAGGCTCGCCGCCCCCGCCTCGACCGTGACCTCGCCGTAGGCCAGCCCGACGTGGTAAACGGTGAAACCGAGGAAGCCCCCGAGCAGGACGGCCGGAAGATCCCGTAGGGACGGCAGCGGCATCCTCACGGCGAGCGCGTAGACGACCAGAAGCCCCGAGCCCGCGAGAAACCTGAGGAGGGCGAGGTGCCCCGGCGTGTAGCCCTCCAGCCCCGCCCGTATCCCCGCGAAAGCCGACGCCCATATCAGGAGCACCGCCCCTATGGCCGTCATAACCCGCGCGTCTAGCCCCCCCTTCACACCCAAGATTCTCGCACAAGCCCACCGCGCCGCTCGCCGCCGTTGAAGGAGGCGCCTCCCCCGTTCCGCTCAGCGCCGGCCAATCTTGCGAGGTAAGGATGAGGTTCTACGAGACGGCGGGGGCACCGCGGCGAAGCACCAGCTTGACTACGCGGGCTACCGGGCGCACGCCGTCCCCCAGAAACAGCTCCACGCCGCCCATTGGTCTGCGGTCCCCGTCGCGAGGGGCTTTTGCGGCTACCGTGGGTATTTTTCGGGGTCAAGCTGTAGTATTGGGGCCGGGAGGATCGTCGTAACAGAACGGAGGCACCGTGGAGACAACAGACCTCAGGCACAAAAGCCGCGCGATCCTCGAGGGCCGGGACAGGGCCCCGGCGCGCGGGATGCTCAAGGCCATAGGCTTCGACGACGAGGCCCTGAGCAAGCCCATAATCGGGGTGGCGCACACCTGGATCGAGACGATGCCCTGCAACTTCAACCAGCGTCGGCTCGCCGAAAGGGTCAAGGAGGGCATCCGGGAGGCCGGGGGCACGCCGATGGAGCTGAACACCATCGCAATCTCCGACGGCGTTACGATGGGGACCGAGGGGATGAAGGCGAGCCTGGTGAGCCGCGAGGTGATCGCGGACTCCATAGAGCTCGTCGGGCGCGGGCACATGTTCGACGCCATCGTCTCCATCGTCGGCTGCGACAAGACGCTCCCGGGTGCTGCGATGGCCCTCGTGAGGCTCGGCATCCCCGGCATGATCGTCTACGGCGGCTCGATCGACCCCGGCCGTCACAAGGGCCAGGACATCACGATCCAGGAGATCTTCGAGGCCGTGGGCGCCCACGCGGCCGGCCGCATAGACGACGCGGAGCTCAAGGCAATCGAGGATAGCGCCTGTCCCGGCGCCGGCGCCTGCGGCGGCCAGTTCACCGCCAACACGATGGCGATGGTCCTCGAGTTTCTGGGCCTCTCCCCGATGGGCTCGGCGAGCCCCCCGGCGAACGACCCGCGCAAGGACGAGGTCTGCGTCGACGCCGGTCGCCTGGTCATGGACATGCTCCGGCGCGGCGCCGCGCCCCAGGACATCCTCACGAAGACCTCGTTCGAGAACGCCATCGCGGCCGGGGCGGCGACCGGCGGCTCGACGAACCTCGTGCTGCACCTTCTCGCCATCGCCCGCGAGGCCGGCATCGAGCTCGACATCGACGACTTCGACCGGGTGAGCGAGCGGACCCCGATCATCGCGGACATGAAGCCGGGCGGCCGTTACACCGCCGTCGCCCTCGACAAGGCGGGCGGCTCGCGCCTCCTCGGCAAGAGGATGGTCGAGGCTGGCCTCGTCGACGGCGAGCAGCTCACCCCGACCGGCAAGACCATCGCCGAGGAGGTCGAGGGCGCCGAGGAGACCCCGGGCCAGACCGTCGTGGTCCCCGTCGATGGCGCCCTGAAGGAGACCGGCGGGCTCGTGATCCTCAAGGGCAACATCGCCCCCGAGGGCTGCGTCGTCAAGGTCGCGGGCTACACGCGCCTGCGCCACGAGGGCCCGGCCCGCGTCTTCGACTCCGAGGAGGAGGCGATGGAGGCGGCCCAGAACGGTCGCATCGTCGAGGGCGACGTCGTCGTGATCCGCTACGAGGGCCCCAAAGGCGGCCCCGGAATGCGCGAGATGCTCGGTGTCACCGCGGCCCTCGTAGGCCAGGGCCTCGGCGAGCACGTCGCGCTCCTGACCGACGGGCGTTTCAGCGGCGCGACCCGCGGCCTCATGGCCGGCCACGTCGCCCCCGAGGCGGCGCACCGCGGGCCCATCGCGGCGCTGAAGGAAGGCGACAACATCGTCTTCGACGTCACGAACCGCACCCTCTCCGTCGACCTCTCGGACGAGGAGATCGAGGAACGCCTCAAGGACTGGACCGACCCGCTGCCCCGCTACGAGACCGGCGTCTTCGCCAAGTACGCCGCCCTCGTGAGCTCCGCCTCCGAGGGCGCGGTCACCCGTCCCGGCGCAAACGGGGCCACGGGCTAACCTATCTCTCTAGGGCATCCCTGGTGCTTGCCCGGGATGCCCTAGAGTCGAGAACACGACCGCCGTCTACGGTCGGGGCCGGCGGAGGAGAGCCGTAGGGTAAGGCCGGTAGTACCGGTGCCGCCATACCGGGATCGACGACCTCGCACCAGATCGCGGTGCCACGAACGGCGCGGGCTCGGTCAAGGGCTAACGCTCGCCGCCCCT
>JADDPR010000467.1 GCA_016781775.1 Rubrobacter sp.
GCGTCTTGCGCACCGTTCGCCTTGGAGGCGCCACTCTCTGTACCAACATTGGTATTGTTTTTGAGACGGCGGACACGGGGGCGGTCGAGAACCCGAACGGGCGCCAAAGCCCCTTCCGTTGGTAGGAAGGACCCGCCGGGCGTTCGCCGCCGCTGATGGCTTGCGCGGCCGGAGGAACGCGAGGGCGGCGGGGAGCACGGAGAAGAATGAGCAGGGCGCGCGCCAAGGCGTTAGTGCCCCCCGACGGGTGGCACCCTCACCTCCACCTTGGTGCCGTTGCCGGGCTTCGAGGAGAGGCGCTATGTCCCGCCCGGCATCTCGGCCCGCTCCCTCTTGGACCGCAAGCCTACCCCCAAGAGAGGCTCGCCCTACCGACAGAATCGTGCCCCTGCCGCCACGCCTGACTTAGGGCGGGCCGCAGTGACTTCATGGGAGCGTGCCCTGTCGATCCCGTCGCGTAGCGCCCGCCGTCGCGGTCCGGCAAGCCTCCTTAAAGTAGATTCCGCTGCTTGCCGATAATATGAGTGGCGATGAACAGGGAAAACGACACCGACAGCGGGCGAGCCGAGAGGGCGCTGCGCCGGCAGAACGAGTACCTGGCCGCTCTTCACGAGACGGCCCTGGCCCTGATGCACCGGCTGGAACCGGCCGACCTGCTCGAAGCCATCGTCGCGCGCGCCGGGGCGCTGATGGGCACCCCGCACGGCTACGTCTACCTGCTCGAGCCCGGCGAGGCGGAGCTGGAGATGCGGGTGGGCGTCGGAATATACGCCGAGTACGTCGGCTACCGGTTGAGCCCCGGCGAGGGCCTCGGGGGCAAAGTTTGGGAGAGCGGCTGGCTGCTCGTGGTGGAGGATTACGCCGCCTGGGAGGGCCGCTCGGCGAAGTTCGACCCCGACGATTTCCGCGCCGTGGCGGGCGTACCGCTCAAGTCCGGCTCCGAGGTCGTGGGCGTCCTCGGCCTGGCCTACCTCGCGGAAGACCGGACGTTCGGGGACGACGAGCTGGCGCTACTGAGCCGGTTCGCCGAGTTGGCCTCCATAGCCCTGGACAACGCCCGCCTCTACGCCTCGGCCCAGCAAGAGTTGAGGGAGCGCGAGCGAGCGGAGAGAGCGCTCGGAGAATCCGAAGAGCAGTACCGCATGCTTGTCGAGACGGTCCAGGAGGGGATCGGCTTCGTCGACGCGGAGGAGAGGATCACCTACTGCAACCGAGCCTACGCCGAGATCTTCGAGCTGACGCCCGAAGAACTGACGGGGAGATCGCTGCTCGAGTTTTTGGACGACGAACAGCGGCAAAAGGCCCTCGAGCAGACGGCCCTGCGCAAGACCGACGTACGGTCCTCCTACGACATCACCGTAACGACCGGAGGCGGGAACAGGAAACACCTCTCTGCCTCCGGGACCCCGATCACGGACGAGTCCGGGCGTTTCCGGGGGGCGGTCCACGCCATCATCGACGTCACCGAGCGCAAGCGGGCCGAGGAGGCGCTGCAAGCGAGTGAAGAGCGATTGCGACGCCTGGTGGAGCAGGCCGCGGACGCGCTCTTCGTCCACGACCTCGAGGGCCGGTTCGTCAGCGTGAACCGGCGGGCGTGCGAGAGCCTGGGGTACACGCGAGAGGAACTGCTGAACCTCTCGGTGGCGGACGTCGAGGAGAAATTCACCCCGGAAGGGCTATCGAAGCTATGGGAAGTGATAGTCGCCGAAGGCCCCCTCACCCTCGAGGGGATCCACCGGCGCAAGGACGGCACGCGCTTCCCGGTCGAGGTTCACGTCGGCCCGTTCGAGACGGGCAAGGATCGCCTCATGCTCGCCGCGGCGCGCGACGTCACCGAGCGCAAGGAGGCCGAGGCGGCGCTCAGGGAGAGCGAGGCGAGGTTCCGTTCCCTAATCCAGAACTCCTCGGACATCATCACGGTCGTCGGCGCCGACGGGACCATCCGCTACCAGAGCCCCTCGATGCGGCGGATCTTGGGGCACGATCCGGAGGAGAGGACCGGCAAGAACATTTTCTGTTCGTCCTTGGTCCATCCCGATGATCGCGCCGAGCGGAAGGTCATCTTCGAGAGGGTGACGGGTAGCCCGGGCGCCAGCGCGAGGCACGAGATGAGGATGCGGCACCAAGACGGCTCCTGGCGCCACATCGAGGCCACCACCACCAACCTGCTGGACGACCCGAGCGTGGGGAGCATCGTGATCAACTCGCGCGACGTCACCGAGCGCAAGCGGGCCGAGGAGGCGCTCAGGGAGAGCGAGGAGCGGTTCAGGAGGCTCTTCGAGTACTCGGTAGACACCCTGATCGTTCACGACGAGGAAGGCCGCATCCTGGACTGCAACTCCGAGGCGTGCCGAACCCTGGGTTATACGCACGAGGAGTTGCTCTCTCTCCGCGTACAGGACATCGCCGGCGGGCTCCTCTCCGAGGAGGAAAAAAGGGAGAGAGAGAAACAAGGGGGCACACCCTGGCAGCGAGCGGTTCGGGGGGAGCCGGACACGTTCGGGATCGTCCACCACGGGGAGCACAAGCGCAAGGACGGCACGACCTTCCCGATCGAAGTCCATGTGGGCGGCGTCGACTACGGCGGGAGGCGGGCAATACTCGCCTCCCGCGACATAACCGAGCGCAAAGAGGCCGAACGGCGTTTGGAAGAGAGCGAGCAGCGCTACAAGTCTCTTTTCGAGCACAATCCGGACGCCGTCTACTCGTTCGATCTGGAGGGCAATTTTCTCACCGCCAATGCGGCTTGCGCAGAGATATCGGGGTACACGGTCGAGGAACTTCTTCGGATGTCCTTCACGCCCCTTATCGTCCCCGAAGATCTGGAGAGGACGCTTCAACACTTCGAGGAGGCGGCCAGAGGGGAGCCGCAGACCTACGAGACCGCCATAACCCACAGGGACGGACACCACGTCGAGCTGAACGTTACGAATCTTCCTATCATCGTATCCGGTGAGATCGTCGGCGTTTACGGGATCGCGAAGGACATCACCGAGCGCAAACGGGCGGAGGAGTCGCGTTCCCGGCTGGCGACCATCGTGGAGTCCTCGGAAGACGCGATCATCAGCAGGACCTTGGACGGCACCATCATCAGCTGGAACCGGGGCGCGGAGAGACTCTACGGCTACGCGGCGGAGGAGGTCATAGGCCGGTCCAACGCTTTTCTGTACCCGCCCGAACATCCCCACGAGATGCCGGAGATCTTGGAGAAGATTCGGCGGGGAGAGAGCATCGACCATTACGAAACCGTGCGCGTGACGAAGGACGGCCGGCGGGTACACGTCTCCCTGACCGTTTCCCCCACGATAGACGCGGCCGGTAACGTTACCGGCGACTCGGGCATAGCGCACGACATCACCGAGCGCAAGCGCATCGAGGAAGACCTGCGCAAGGCCCAGGAGCACTTCCGGACGGTCTTCGAGGAGGCCGCCGTAGGCCTCTGCACGGCCGACCCGCGCAGCTGGACGCTGCTGGAGACGAACGAGGCCTATCGGAAGATGTTCGGTTACACCGAGGAGGAGCTGCGCGGCAAGAACATCTCCGATATCTCCCACCCGGAGGACGCCCGCCACGATCCCGAGTTCGCCGCGAAGATACTCTCCGGGGAGGTGAAGAGGTACGAGAGGGAGAAGCGCTACGTGAGGAAGGACGGGCGACCTGCAGCAAGCCGTCGAGGAGATAGCATGGGCGTGAGGCCCACG
>JADDPR010000410.1:0-1313 GCA_016781775.1 Rubrobacter sp.
TCTCAGCCGCCCAGATCTCCGCTATCTCCCTCGAGGTCAGCCGGTGGGCCCGGCGGTCGCCTTCCTTGTAGAGCTCTTTGCGCTTCTTCGCCTCCCACCTGGACCACTCCGGAGAGTCCTTCCAATGCAGGTCGTGCCATTCGCCGGTGGCGGGGTCGTGCATGGAGATGAAGCCGAAGTGACTCGACCAGGTGGCGATGAGGCCCAGCTCCTCGGCTTCGGTAGTTTTGGCGGTTTTGGCGGCCCCTGTGTGGGGCGCTTCTAGATTTTCACCCTCGATTTTGGGCGTATTCGTAGTTTTGGCGGTTTTGGCAGCAAGGTTTTCGGGCTTTTCGGGGTTTTTAGTCGGTCCTACCTCACAGGGGATGTGCCTCACGCGCAAAGCAGCAGCGGTATTATGCTTCCCTTCTTCCTCTCGCAGCATCTCCAGAAGCCTGTGCTTCATGATGCGCCGCCCGTTTTTTCCGCCGAACACGCTAGATTGGTGCCGCCAAAACCGCCAAAATTGCAAAGGGCCGTGTACCTCATGCGGCTACTCCCTCAGCTCGGGGTGTAGGAGTAGTCGCTCGGAGGGCCGGCCAGGGCCAGCCGGCTTCACCTTCTCCCGCCTCGCCCATCCGTGCTCTTCGAGGACGTCTATAACGCTCGCGAGTTCCTCCGCCGAAGACATGCCGCTCCAGCCCTTTCGCCAGATCTCCCGCGTCTTCGTGCCGTGCTCGACGTCCCCTGCCCGGATCCGCTCCAGGAGGTCCGCGGCGGTCTTGAGGGGCGAGCCGATCATCGGCGAGTAGACCCTCATCGCGTGGTTCTCGAGGTAGATGCACCAGGCCCAGGCCCGGATGACGCTGCTCTTCCCGACCGCCCTTCCGCGGCTCTTGCCGTCCACGAAATCGACTGCCTCGAAGACGAGGGCCAGCGAGGCGAAGAGGGAACGGTACTTCATGAAGTGACTCTCGATGGCCGCGGGGAGGTCCCCGCTTCGGAGGCGAGGCTCAAACTCGCTACGCCAATCGTCGAAGAGTTCCTGCGCCCCGGCGTCGAACCTCACGTACGGGACCTCCCCCTCTCCCTCGGCGACGGCGCCGAAGGCCTCGGCGTCGAGGTTTGCCAGGCCCTTGAAGACTTCGTAGGCGCGGTTCTTGGCCTCGAGGTCGGGCCACCGGTCTACGGGGTCGTAACCTCGGAGGTCGGGATACACGAGGACCTGGAAGCGTTGGAGTAGGCCGTCGGCCTTCTCGGACTCTTCCAGGGCATCGCCGACGTACGTCGCGAGCGGGCCCGGCTGGATCCCGCCGAGGACCGAGACGCAGACG
>JADDPR010000410.1:1337-3402 GCA_016781775.1 Rubrobacter sp.
CCGATCCGGTCGACGCTGAATGAGCCGTTACCGTTCCACGCCTCGAGGTAGAAGGCCCGGTCGGCCTCCCGGCCCGCCTTGTCCAGGGAACGCAGCCAGCCCATGAGCTCGTCGCGGTAGTAGAGGATCCCGTCCGGGTTGTCCCTCAGGATCTCGGAGATCTTCTCGATCGTGGCGTCGTTCGTCACGTAACGCCTCTCTCGCGGCACCTCGGGCTCCTCGAGCTCCTCGATCCTCTGCCGTATCTCTTCCAGGTTGCCGCGCGAGGCCGCGCCGGAGGCGACCTTCTTGGCCGTGGCCTCCAGCTCCTTCTTTAAGCCGGTCTTCTCGGCCTCGGCCACCATCACATCTAGCTCGTATGCCTTCAGAGTCTCCTGGTGGGCTTCTTTCGCCTCGGCCGCCAGCCTCTTGATGGGCTTTATGGTTTGCTCGAGGGCCGGGGTCTTCATGCTCGCCGGCGGCCCTACCAGCCCGCCCCAGAGGTTCGGGATCACGGTCCAGTCGTCGTGACGCTTGGGGCGTATGCCGACCTTGCGGCCGACGAGGGCCGCGGCCTCGACCGCCGCCGCCGCCGCCACGAAGTCGGGCGGGGCGTTGTCCATGCGCTTGGAGACGTCGAAGACCCAGTCGCGCAGAGGCTCCGGGAGCATCTCGGGCTCCATCTCCTCGGCCGTTGGGATGGAGGCCTCCAGCTCCCGCGGCTCCGGCCAGGGCTCCTCTTCCTCCGGGGCGTAGGGCGGGGCTTCCTCCACGGCGGCGAAGAACTCCTCGCGGGTGTGCCCGGCCTCGATCCAATCGGTAAGGTCTTCCTTCTCGCCGAGGCCCGGCAAAAAGACCACCTTGACGCTGCGCGCCACCGTCATGAGGTCTCGGGCTACCGTCTCGGCATACTCGCGCCCCGGCCCGTCGTTGTCGGGCGCGACAACCACGTCGGCGCCGGCGTAGAAGCTCTTGAACTCGGGCCTCCAGGAGGAGACCGAGCCGCTCGTCGTCGCGACGACGCCCAGTTTCTCGCGGGCCGTCTCGACGTCCTTCGGTCCCTCGAGGTGGTAGATGGTCAAGCCCGAGCGCACGCCGTCTATAAGCTCGGGAAGGTTGTAGAGGACCTGAGAGACGCCCTCGAGGCCCTTCTTCCACCGGTCCTTGCCGACCTTCTGGTAATACTCGCGCTTGTGGCGTTGGACGTAGAGGACCTCTCCGCTTGGCGCGGTGAACTCCCAATACGTGCCGTCCGGTAGATCGTCCGTGGTCAAGATCTTCTCGCCGCCCGCCTTCGGGACCGAAGATTTCTTCGACGTCGCGGCCTTCCTGGCGGAACTTGGGCGGTGTCCGTTGTGGGCGAAGAGGTCGACTACGCCGAGGCCGAGGGCGCCCACTATCTCGCGTAGGTCGCAGCTGGCATGACAGGTAAGAAGGGCGCGCCCGTCTTCGCCTTCCTTGATGGAGAGCGAGGTGTCGGAGTCGCCGTTGTGGGCCGGACAGCGGGCGCGGTAGCCGCCCTTGTCCGCCTTATATTCTTCCAGTCGGTCGAGGACCTTATCGACTGGCGAAAGATCGTTACTCACGCTTTAGGATCCTCCCCATGGAAGAGGGCCGGGAGACTCCCGGCCCTCTCGGTCTCCCCGACTCAGAAGGGGATATCGCTAAAGTCTTCCTCTTCTTCCTTCTCGACCTCGACCCTCTTCGCTCGGGCCTCCTTCTCATCGGCTCCGCCCGCCGGCCTGAGGCTCTTCCAGTTGATCGAGCTCCCCGAAAGGGGCTTGCCCTTGGGGTCCGTCTTCGGCTCGACCTGGGCGACGAACTCGAAGCCCTCGAAGTCGGCCTCCTCGAACTCGGCGGCCGGGTCGTCGAACCACTCCTCGCCGTAGCGGACCGCGATCAGGTTGCCGAGCTTGGAGTATTTGGCGAAGGTCCAATCGCCGTCATCGTCTTTCTTGAGCTTGAAACGATCGTAGAACTTCACGCCCTCGTCGGCTCCGGGCTCGACGAGGTTCGCGACGACCTCGACCTTGACGTTCAGGTTCGGTTCGGCCGTGAACGAGCGGCCGTTGTCGAGGTTGACCTG
>JADDPR010000410.1:3436-3548 GCA_016781775.1 Rubrobacter sp.
CTGAGCTTGGCCGCCAGGATGTCGAGGCTCGGGGCGCCGCCGCTGGTGGCGGACTTCTTCACCATAACCATTGTTGCTCGCTTTCTTCCACGGAGTTAGGCACGCGGTGCCT
>JADDPR010000392.1 GCA_016781775.1 Rubrobacter sp.
TAGCGACCTTGTCGAGCGCCCCGAAGAAGTCGTCTCGGGTCGGGACGGGTATTTCCAGCCCCTTCTCGGTCCTCTGGCTCGGCTCGCCTTCCCGGACGAGCCGCTTGTCGCGCTTGCCTGCCATAGTTCCTCCGTTCTACTACCGCTTGCCGTGACCGATTCACTCATGGGTGCCCGGCTCAAGCTCATCCGAGCGCGTGAGCACATGGAAGTACTCGGCGACGAGCTTTCCGCCTTCTCCGCCGAAGATCCATACCGAATTACCCACGATGCTAATGCGGATGGCAGCGAGCACGTCTTTCGCGCTAAGACGACCAAGGCTCCGCCGCCGTTTCTCGGCGTGATCATCGGGGACGCTCTCCAGAATATGCGCTCTGTCCTCGAACACCTCGCTTGGGGTTTGGCCTTCAAGGACAAAGGGGGCGAGCCGTCGCGGTCCACGGGTTTCCCGGTCTACCGAACCGAGTCCGCGTTCTTCGAGGTCAACAAGAAGACCGGAACCTACAGTTCCCGGAGCGGCGCGCATAAGATCGCCGAGATCACCAACACGAAAGCGCGGGCAGCCATCCAGGGTTTGCAACCGTACAAGCGTGCGGACCCGAATGAGGATTGGCTCTATATCCTCAACGAACTCGCCCGCGTAGACAGGCACCAGAGTTTGAGCGTGATCCGGGCCGTCAATCCCAGCGCCACCTACGGCTGGCGCAAGCGGGGTACGCGCTCCGCGTTCGTGTTCGACCCGAGCGTTATCCGACGCACCGATATTCTCCTCTTGCAGCCCTTTGAAGACGGTGCAGTAATCGCCCATTTCAGGTTCAACGAGCCCGAAATGGAGGTGGATTTCCAATCGCCCCCCTACATAGCTTTTCGCAACGAGGGGCCAGCCAAGAGCTTGCACGTGCTCCACACCCTCAAAAGCATCCATCGGCACATCGACGAGGTCGTCGTTCCCAAACTCGAACGCTTCTTCTGATCTCGGGCCAGTTACCTACCCCATATCTTTTCTGGCGTACTGCCGTCGAGGATATAGGCTCCAAATGTTTTTCCTTCGCTCGGGGCGAGGCGCGTCGTTTGGGCGTTGCGATTCGTGCTGGACTTCAGCTTGAGCATAGTTTGAGTATGTGTGCGCGTCCAAAACGCTTGTGTTCATGTCGTATGATTGCCATAACAGTACTCCAATATTCGTAGGCGAGAGGGGAGAGTCTTCCCATGACCGAGACCGCACAGGCCAAGATCGTTTTTACCCGTGGCGTGCCGCCGCCCGAGTCGTTCCCGACGGACGAGTTCAGGGAGTGCCTGGACGCGGCGTTGCAGAACGATCCGAACGTCATATTTCAGTACGGGCAGCAGCCAGGGTACGGGCCGCTACGCGAGGAGCTGGCGAAGGAGTACGGCGTCGAGACGTCGAACGTTCTAGTCGGGAACGGCTCGTTGCAGCTGCAGGATCTGATCTCGGCGTACATGATCCGTCCCGGCTCGGTGGTCTACACGGAGCAGCCGAGCTTCGACCGCGCGATCAAGACTTTCCGCAGGCGCGGCGCGCGTGCCGTGGGCATCCCGCTGGACGATGATGGGGTGAACGTCGAGCGCCTTAGGGAGGCCGTCGAGAGGGAGAAGCCCGCGTTCGTGTACCTGGTGCCGGACTTCCAGAACCCGGCCGGGGCGACGCTCTCCCTGCGGAAGCGCCGCCAGGTTGTCGAGCTTGCCGAGGAGCAGGACTTCTGGGTGATCGAGGACATCCCATACCGCAAGCTCCGCTACGCGGGCGAGGACCTGCCGCTACTGCGCGAGATCAGCCCCAACAGGGTCATCACCATGAGCTCGTTCAGCAAGCTTCTGAGCCCCGGCATCCGCGTCGGGTTCGTGATCGCGCCCGAAGAGCTCGTTCGGGCGGTCACGAACCTTGGAGAGGACACCTATCTCTCGCCGGTCCTACCGACCCAGGCCGCCGTCGCCGAGTACCTCAGGCGCGACTGGCTCGCCCCGAACATCGAGCGGCTGAAGGGGGTCTACCGCCCCCGCTGGGAGGCGATGGCGAACGCGGTGCGCCGCGAGTTCCCGGACGCCCAGCTTTTCGTCCCGGACGGCGGCTTCTTCGTCAGCGTGATGCTCCCGGAGGATGCCCACACCGACAACCTCGTCGGCCGGGCCAAGGACCAGGACCTCGTGCTGACCCCCGGCGGCGCCTTCTTCCCCGACCCCATGAGCGGGGAGGAGGTCTCCGGCGACCGCTTCGTTCGCCTCCCGTTCTGCGCCGTCCCACCCGAGCAGATCGACGAGGGCGTGAAGCGGCTGGCGAGCCTGGTTTGAAGGTACCCCGCAAACGCCGGGGCGCAGGGTCGCCCCGCCGTCTTCGGCACGCCCTGCTCGGGAAATGCCAGGCTACGCCGCCTGCTCGCGGGCGCTTTTGTCCGGAGGGGCACCAGCGAACGGCACGTCTGGCAGGGATGTTTCTTCTGTCCCATCGGGGAGCTTCTATAGAGGATTGGCGCGCATCTACCGCGCTCAGGGATGCCTCTGTCGCCTTTTATCACGCTGCAACCCAGACCCTTCAGTTACTCTCGAACGTGCGAGGACCGGCTGGTCAGAGCTCGCCGGCTGGTAGAATGTAAACATGACTGAACGAGTGCAGAAGACGGAAGCAGAGTGGCGCGAGCAGCTCACTCCGGAGCAGTATCGCGTTACGCGCAAGAAGGGCACGGAGCGGGCCTTCTCGGGCGAGTACTGGGACAACAAGGAGCATGGGATCTACCGTTGTGTCGCGTGCGACGCACCGCTCTACAGTTCCGAGACGAAGTACGACTCGGGGACGGGCTGGCCGAGCTTCTGGGCGCCTGTGAGCGACGATGCGGTGGAGACCGAAGAGGACCGCAGTTTCTTTATGCGGCGTACGGAGGTCCACTGCGCCTCGTGCGGCGCCCACCAGGGCCACGTCTTCAACGACGGCCCCGCGCCGACCGGGCAGCGGCATTGCATAAACTCCGCCTCGTTACGCTTCGAGAAGGATACGAGCGAGGCTTGATCCCCCGGTAGGGGAAGGAATCTTCGCGATCCCCCTTTGAAAAACTCCTCCGGTCCGTACACTCCGGTCGTGAACGAGAAGAAGCCGGCGCAGGAGACGCCCGTGAAGTTCGAGGTGGACCGGCTGGAGGCGTTGAGGGCTTCCCTGATCTCCTGGTTTGTGGAGCATGGGCGCGACCTTCCCTGGCGTTACACCCGGGAGCCCTACCACGTCCTCGTCTCCGAGGTGATGCTCCAGCAGATCCAGGTGGTCCGCGCGGTCCCCTTCTACCTCGCCTTTCTGGAGCGCTTCCCAACGGTGGAGGCGCTCGCCGAGGCACCCATCGCCGAGGCTATCAAGGCCTGGGGCAACCTCGGCCGCTACAAACGGGTGGTCAACCTGCACAGGACGGCCCGCATCATCGTCGAGGAGCACGACGGCGAGGTGCCGTCCGATCCCGAGGTGCTGGCGACGCTACCCGGCATCGGTCCGTACACGGCCGGCGCCGTCGCCTGCTTCGCGTTCGGGAGCGACGTCTCGTTTGTGGACACGAACATGCGCCGGTTGCTGCACCGGCTCTTTTTCGGTCCGGAAGTCCCCGATCCGAAGGTGAAGGAGCGCGACCTCCTGAACCTCGCCTCCGCCCTCGTTCCGCAGG
>JADDPR010000217.1 GCA_016781775.1 Rubrobacter sp.
ACGGTGTCGTCCACCGGGATACCTACGGCTACCTAAAGCCTTAGGAGCTTGTCAGCCGGTCGGCTCGCCCGTGGATAGCGTGACCATGCCCAGTATCACGAGCCGACGCGGGAGGAGGAGGGGGGTGGCTTGGCGGCGAATACTTGCCGGTGCAGAAGGCCGAGAGCTAGTTAGCTCTCGAGCTCGACGATCAACTCGACCTCGACGCAGGCGCCCAGCGGTAGCTCGGTGACGCCTACGGCGCTGCGGGCGTGGAGGCCGGCCTCGCCGAAGACGTCCCCGAGAAGCTCGGAGGCGCCGTTGAGGACGGCGGGCTGGCCGTTGAAGCCGGGCGCGGAGGCGACGTAGCCGGTGACCTTTACGATGCGCCGAACGTTCGAGAGGCCGCCGGCTTCGGAGGCGACGGCGGCGAGGGCGTTGAGGGCGCAGAGACGGGCCGCTTCCCGGGCCTCGTCGAGGGTAACACCGTCGCCGACCTTGCCCTTGAGGCGGAGCTCTCCGTTTTCGAAGGGGAGTTGACCGGCGGTGAAGAGAAACGAGCCCGCACGGATGGCCGGGACGTAGGAGCCGGCGGGTTTGGGGACGGCCGGGAGCTCCAGGCCCAGCTCGCGGAGTCGGTTCTCGGGCATGTTAATGAAGGGCCTCCTCGTACTCGCTCGCGTCGTACACCAGCGGGTAGTCTCTGCCGTATACCCCGCCGGTCGTGACTTCCCCGATAAAGACCGTGTGGTCTCCGGCGCGGGCCGTGTCCAGCACGCGGCAGTCGAGGTAGGCCAGGCAGTCGAGGAGGACGGGTGCGCCGCTCGGGGCGAGGTCGTAGGGGATGCCCCGAAGCTTGTCGTGGTACTCGCCACTCGTCTCGGCGAAGTGGGTGGCGACGTCTACCTGGTCCTCCCGAAGGATGCTCAGAGAGAAGGTTCCACTCTCCATAATGATGTCGCGGGTGTAGCGGTCGTCGCGGACGGCAACGGCGACGGTCGGGGGGCGTTCGGAGGTCTGGGCGACCCAGGAGGCCGTCATCGCGGTCTGCTCCCGGCCCCGGCGCGTGCCGAGCACGTACACGCCGTGGGTCAGATGGCTCATCGCGCTGGTTATGGCTTCCCGGTCGGATCCGCTTCGGTCGTCCACCGGCCTCCGTTCTGTCGGTCCGTACAGATAGGTCGTTATTCTACCAACGTTTGCCGCCATGCCGGCCGGGTGTATTCGGAGGGCATGGGGTGTGGGTATAATCGCGCCGTCGCCGAGGGGGAGATCGCGGCGTTCGTAGGAGCTTCGGAAAGGGCTGGTGTAGGGGGATTTGAGCGTTGCGCTGATCGGGATCGGTGTGCTGCAAACGATCGTGTACCTCCTCTTTGTCCGGGCGATAGATCTCTACGAACGGGAGGACTTCCGGTACGTGATCCCGGTCTTCGTCTGGGGCTTCACGGTGGCGGTGGCGATCTCGCTCGTCTTCAACACCGTTATCGGGGCCGCCCTTAGCGCGTTGACGGCGAACCCTAACGCGACCACCTTTCTGACGGCGGTCTTCGTGGCGCCGCCGGTTGAGGAGATCTCGAAGGGTCTCGCGCTCCTTATCGCCTTCGGGGTCGCCTCGGCGGTATCCCTGAGGCGCGGCGGGACGGAGTTCTCCGGGGTGATGGACGGAATCGTCTACGGCTCGGCGGTCGGGTTCGGGTTCTCCATCGCCGAGGATATCCTCTACTACGCCCAGACCTTCCAGCAGGTCGGGGATCAGGTCTTCGTGGTGAGGCGCATCTTCGGCGGGTTCGCCCACGCGGCCTTTACCTCGCTGACCGGGATCGGGATCGGGCTTATCCCCTGGGTTCGTTCGTATGCCCTGAAGGTACTCCTGCCGCTCCTCGGACTCGCCGGGGCGATCGCGCTGCACGCGAGCTTCAACTTCACGGCCTCGCTCTTCGGGCCTCTGGCCTACGTGATCGAAGCCCTCGTGCTGCTCTTGTACGCTGTCGTCATCGTAAGCTGGCTCGCCGTGGAGCGGCGGACGATCCGCGAGGAGTTGAGGGAGGAGGTCGAGAGCGGCACCATCAGCCGCAGCGAGTACTCTATCCTCCCAACCTACTTCGCCCGGAGCTTCCACTACCTGGGCCTCCTCCTGACGGGCAGGTTCACGGAGTGGCGCCGGGCTCGCAAGATGCACCAGGCCGCCGTGGACCTCGCCTTCACGAAGCGCCTCGCCCGCGAGCCCTACGCCCCTTCTCAGTACCAGAAGGAGCAGTACCTCCGGCAGCGCATAAAGGAGTCGAGGTTCGGCAGAACCTCCCGACCCGCCTCGTATTGAACGGCGGGGAAGCTCATGCGGACGCCCGGCAGGGAACTACAGGCCTTATCCTCGCGGGCGGCAGAAGCAGCCGCATGGGTCGCGAGAAGCTGACCCTCGAGGTCGGCGGCGTCCCCCTCGTCTCGCGCGTTCGCGACGCGCTCTCCCCTTCTTGTTCGGAGATCATCCTGGTAGGGAACGGTCCGGACGTGCTGCCCGACGTCCCGAAGATCCGTGACCTGCGCGCGGGGCGCGCGGGGCCGCTCGCGGGGCTCGAAGCGGGCCTCGGCGCCGCCTCTTTCCCGGCGGTCTTCGCCGCGGCTGGCGACATGCCGCTGATTCCGAAAGAGCTCGTGGGCTTCCTGCTCGATCGGCTCCGCTCGCGCGGCCTGCGGGCGGTCGTGCCGCGACACGGGGACACGGTACACCCCCTCTGCGCGGCGTACGATCGGGGCGTGCTCGCGGACGTCACCTGCCTCCTTGATACCGGGACGAGAGCGGCCTGGAAGTTGTTGGAGGGACTCGGCGGGGAGGCCGAATTCGTCGAGGAGGAGCTCGCGCGGTTCGGCGACCCAGAGGTCTTCCTGACGAACGTGAACGCGCCCGAGGACCTCGCGCGGGCTCGTAGCTTCGTCGACAGGGAAGGACGGGCGTGAAACCGCGCGGTCTCGCCGAGGGTACCCCTCGGCCGCCGGCGCCGCGGCTGGGGCTCGATGGGGTGAGGGCCATGTTCGGGGGGATCTTTCGGGATGTCGGCCGGCTCCTGCGCGTGTTTCGACGCGGGTGGAAGGGCGAGGAGGGGCGCGGGGCGCCGCCGGATGTCGCGGTGGTTCTGGGGGCCCAGGTGCTGCCGGGGGGAGAGGCCAGCCGGGTTCTGGAGGCGCGAGTCCGTCACGCGGCCCGGCTGTACTCTGGGGGAGAGGTAAAGCTTTTGATCGTGACGGGCGGGACGGGGCAGCATCCGCCGAGCGAGGCCGAGGTCATGGCGAGGATACTGCGCCGCGAGGGGGTGCCGGAGGAGGTCGTCGTGCTGGAAGACCGAGCCCTGAGCACCTGGGACTCGGCGTGGCTCGTCGCGAAGATCGCGCGGCAACGCGGCATCCGATCTGTCCGGGCGGTCACGGACCCTTTGCACTGCGCACGGACGATCGAGACGTTCCGGGAGGCGGGGCTCCGGGCGGTAGCGGAGCCCGTCTACGGTAGCCCGATGTGGCGCAAGCGGTTCTCAAAAAGGGGCCAGCTCGCAAGAGAGATAGGGGCGGCGGTCTGGTATAGGACGAGACACAGGGTAGGGTCTCGCGCGCTGCGGTCGCCCTGAGAATACCCACGGCTCTGCGGCAGCCAGGCCGATCGCGTGGAC
>JADDPR010000067.1 GCA_016781775.1 Rubrobacter sp.
GAGGCGCGTTGGCTGCGCCTCGCAAGAATTCTGAGGCCATCGACGCTAACGTGTTGGGCTCGGCTGCGACCTCGCCCCAGGAACCTACTTCTTAAGGCCGCTCCCGGCTGACGTGGCGACGCCGCTCCTCGACGCCGAGCTCGGCAAGCCGTGATCGCGAAGTAGGGTCGCCGCGCTGCGATTGGCGCGGCTAGCGCGGTGCAGACCTACCGTTGCTGGCCCCGGCGGACGACCTCCTCCAGCTCTCCCTGCAAGATTCCGAGCGCCTCTCCCGGGGCTACCTCGCCCTTTAGCGACCGCACGAACTGCGCGGCCATTCTGAGGGACATATCCGAGTAGTAGGGCGAGATGGGACGTGGTCGGGTGTTCTGGATGGCTTCCTGGCCGAGTTCGGCGACCCGAACCTTCTCCAGGACCTCCGGGTCGTCGTAGAGTTCTTTGCGCGTCGGGAGCACCGAGCCCTCGATGGAGCGGACCTTCTGTTGCTCGGGGGCGCTCATGAACCGGATAAACTCGTAGGCGGCGTCGGCCTTCTGGGAGTTCGCGCTGAGGAAGAGGTTCCAGCCGCCCAGGGAGCTGTAGCTCCGGAGGCCGTCTTCGGCCACGGGTAGCGCGGCGATACCGATCCGGGCCGGGTCTATCTTCGACTCGGCCGGGTCCGAGGCGAGGGCGTACATCCGCGGCACGTTCCTCATAAAGACCGCGTCGCCGCCCAGAAAGAGCGACGCCGACTCCTGCTCCTTGTACTGCGAGACCCCCTCCGGGGCCACCCTGTCGGCGAGCATGCTCCGCTCTATCTCGAGGCCTCTGCGCGCCTCGGGGCTGTCTATGATGACCTTGTCCCCATCGAGGACGTCCCCGCCGGAGGTCCAGATGTACTCGAGCGCGTTCACGACCCCGCCCTCGTAGTCTGCCCCCTGAAAGACGTATCCGTACCTCGTGCCGGAATCTCCGCGGACCCTCTCGGCCATCTCCTTGAGCTCGTCCCAAGTCCTCGGGGGCTCGGAGAAACCGCTCTCTTCCAGGAGGTCCTGGCGGTAGTAGAGCATTCCGGCGTCCGTGTACCAGGGGACGCCGTAGACCTTGCCATCGTAGGTGTTCGCCTCGATGGCGGCGGGGAGGAAAGCCTCGCGCTCCCCCTCGGGGAAGCGATCGGAGAGGTCGGCGATGTAGCCGGCGGCCGCAAACTGGGCGGGCCAGACGACGTCCCCCCCGATCACGTCTATGCTCGTCTCCCCGGCCTGAAACTGGGCGTTGAGCTGGTCGAAGTGCTGCCCGGAGTCGGCGGGCATCGTCCGCAGCTTCACCCGGATGCCTTCCCCGTTCTCCTCGTTGAAACGGTCTATTAGCTTCTGGACGCTCCCCGTCGGGTCCGGGAAGAACGAGAAGACGAGCTCGTCTCCCCCGGCGTCGCCGCCCCCTCCGCCGCAACCGGCGACCCCGAGGAGGGCCGCGCCCGCAAGCCCCGCGCCGCCGAGCTTGATGAAGTCGCGGCGGGCAATCTTCTTGCTCGCATGAGGCTTACGACGACCACCACCGCCGTTCCCCGACGCAAGATGCATCGTGCGCATGAACCCCCCTATCCAGTCTCACTTCCCGATGGGGGAGTATACGCCAGGTAGGAAGCCAGGCGCTCGTAGCCCTCCACAAGCAGCGGGAGCTTCACGTGCTCGGCCCTCTGGTGCGCCTGGGAAGGGCTGCCCGGCCCGAAGTTCGCCGCGGCCACGCCCTCCCTCCCGAACCGCGCGACGTCCGTCCATGCCTGCTTCGGGCGCACGTCGAGGGCTGGCAGACCGTCGTTCCCCGCGACGAAGTCTTGCAGCAGCGGGTGTCCCAGGTCCGCCGAGCCGCTCGGGGCGAAGTCCACGACCTCGAACGAGGCGTTCGAGCCCTTCAATAGATCCTCGAAGACGGCCCGCACATGCTCGATGTCCCGCCCGGGGGCGAAGCGGTGGTTGACGTTGATCCAGAACTCGTCCGGGACGACGTTCTTGGCGCTCCCGCCCCGCGCCATCGTGGGGACGACCACCTCGTAGAACGGGAGCCCGTCCACCGCGACCTCCTCGGCCGGGCGCTCGTGGAGCGCCGCAAGGAACGCGCCCGCGGCCGTCAGCGCGTTCTCGCCCTGCCAGGGACGCGCCGAGTGCGAAGGCGAGCCCCGGAACGTCACCTCGATCTGGGCCGTGCCGATGCAACCGGCCTCCAGGGCGTTCTCCGTCGGCTCCAAGATGATGGCGAGCTCCGCGTCCGTCACCCAGGGACACTCCTCGAAGACCACTTCGAGGCCGTTCTCGGCGTAGGGTCCCTCCTCGTGCTCGTAGAACACGAAGACCGGCTCCGCCCACGAAGAGCCCCAGTCGAAGCCCTCCAGGAGCGCGAGCATCACCGCGTCGCCGGCCTTCATGTCCGAGGCCCCCCGGCCGTAGACGAGGTCCCCCTCGACCCGCACCGGAATGCCCCCCTCGGGCTCCGGCACCGTGTCCAGGTGACCGGCAAGGACCAGCCTCTCCCGCGAGACGTCCGGGCTCGTGCGGCTCACGATGAGGTTGTTCGCAACCCTCTCCGCCCGCCAACCGGGGAGCCCGCCGACGCGCGCCTCAAGATCGTCGCAGAGCGTTTTCTCGTTGCCTATAACGCTGGGGCGTTCGAGAAAGAACAGGAGGGCTTCGAGCATCCTCTCCCTCACAGGCTCACCCCGAACTGCCTGAGGGCCTCGTTCAGCGAGGTCTTCTGGTCCGTCGACTCGCGGCGCTGGCCGATGATCAGGGCGGTCTGTAGCTGGTAGGAGCCGGCGGGGAACTCCTTCGTTCGGGTACCCGCGACGACGACGGAGCGCGCGGGGACACGACCCTTGTATATGACCTCCTCCTCGCCGGTGACGTCGATAATCTGGGTCGAGGCGGTGAGGACCACGTTCGCCCCGAGGACCGCCTCCTCCTCGACGCGCACCCCCTCGACGACGATGGCGCGCGAGCCGACGAAGGCGCCGTCCTCGATCACGACCGGCATTGCGCCCGGCGGCTCCAGGACGCCCCCGATCCCGACGCCCCCGGCGAGGTGGACGTTCCGCCCGATCTGGGCCCCCGAGCCCACCGTGGCCCAGGTGTCGACCATCGTGCCGCTACCGACGTGCGCCCCGATGTTCACGTAGCCCGGCATCACGACGACGCCCGGCTCTACAAAGGCCCCGTAGCGGACGGTCCCGGGCGGGACCACGCGCACGCCCGCCGCCGCGAGGTTCCCCTTCGTCGGGATCTTGTCGTGGTACTCGAACGGCCCGACCTCTATCGTCTCCATCTTCGCAACCGTGAAGTAGAGCGAGATGGCCTTCATCACCCACGCGTTGGAGCTCCACTCGCCGTCATCGCCTTTCTCGGCCACCCGGAGCTCCCCGGAGTCGAGCCTGGCTATCGTGTCAAGGACGGCCCGTTCGTACTCACCGTCCTGAAGCAGTCCCCGGTCCTCGAACGCCTTCTCTATAAGATCCTGCATGCGATATTCCCCCGATATGACGAGAACTTCGTGTCGAACCGCGCCAGTTTAGCAGGACGGCTCGCCGGGTCTCTCCGTAAGTACTGTCGCACCCTTCACGGCTCCCCAAACCTATGGGATGGGGAGCGGATTCCGAGAAGTCGTTATGC
>JADDPR010000283.1 GCA_016781775.1 Rubrobacter sp.
TATATGTCCACGCCAAGTTCCATCCGCCTCCCCTCCGGTTCTCCATCCACAACCGGTATGCTAACATCCGGAATCTCATATACTGCACGGCGCGTCGGGTCGGGGAGGGCGCGGGTCAGTCTTCATCACAACGGAGGTCCTCCCGAGCGAGCGCCGAAGCCGCCACGAACCCGGTTCCGGCGGCAGATCCGGTCACCACCACGCTTCCCCGAAAGCTGCAAATCCATATCATCCTCGGCGTCGAGAAAGGGACCGCCGCAAAGCGGTCCCCGTACAAGGCTCTGCTACCGCGGCGGGCTACTCGACCAGCCGGCCTGTGACCCCGTACTCCTCGTCGGCCTTTGCCCACTCCTCGAGGTACTCGGGGACGGTGTGGACGGGCTCCTCCGTGACGACGAGGCCGTCGCCCCCCTTCTCGACCACGAAGTTGACCTTCATATCCGGGTCGAGCTCCGGGTAGTCGGAGCGGTTGTGGGCCCCGCGGGTCTCGCGGCGCTCGATGGCGCCCAGGATCGTCGCCTCGGCGACGACGAGCGATCCGCGCAGGTCGAGGGCGTAGGCTAGGTCGTTGAACCCCTCCGAGGTCGGCCGGACATCGACGTCATCGGAGGCCTCGCGAATCTGTGCGAGGCGCCTCAAACCCTCGTTGAGCCCCTCCTCGCTCCTCACCACGCCGCAGGTCTCTTGCATGGTGTTGCGAAGCGCCCGCTGAAGGGGACGGGCGAACTCCTCGCCCTCCTTTATGTATGAGTCGACCTCCTCGGCGACCTCCCGTATGGCGGCCCGGTCGCGAAGCTGCGCGTCGACCTCGCCGGAGAACCTGGCCGCGGCCTCTCCCGCGCGCCGCCCGAAGACCATCGTCTCCGAGAGGGAGTTGCCCCCGAGGCGGTTCGCCCCGTGCAGCCCGGAGGTGGTCTCGCCCGCGGCGTACAGGCCCTCCACGCCCGTCGCGTGCGTCTCGGGCTCGACCACGATGCCGCCCATCGTGTAGTGGGCGGTCGGGGCGACCTCCATCGGCCCCTTGGAGATGTCGAGCATCGTCGCCTCCAGGAACTGGCGGTACATCCTGGGCAGCTTCTCGAGGATGTACTTCTTCGGACGGTGAGAGATGTCGAGGTAGACGCCGCCGTGCTCGGAGCCGCGCCCCTCGGCGATCTCGGTGTAGTTTGCCAGGGCGATCCTGTCGCGCGTCGAAAGCTCCATGCGCTCGGGGTCGTAGCGCTCCATGTACCGCTCGCCCGATCCGTTGTACAGTCGCCCGCCCTCGCCGCGGATGGCCTCCGTCGCGAGCGTCCCGACCCACTCCTCCGGGTACACCATTCCGGTCGGGTGGAACTGCACAAGCTCCATGTCCGAGAGCCTGCACCCCGCCTCGAGCGCCAGGTGCATCCCGCTACCGGTGTTCTCGTCGCGCCTGGAAGAGCTCACCCGCCAGAGTCGCGTGTGCCCGCCGGTGGCCAGCACCACCGCGTCCGCCAGGTAGACCGTCCGCTCGCCGGAGTGGATGTCGAAGGCGTACGCCCCGAAGCAGCGGCCGTCGTGCACCAGAAGCTTGCTGACGTACTGCCCCTCGTGGATGGGGATGCCCAGGGACTCGACCTTGTCTACAAGCGCGAAGAGCATCGCCCTCCCCGTGTAGTCACCCGCGTAGCAGGTGCGGCGGTACTTGTGCGCCCCGAAGAAGCGCTGGTCGAGGTCCCCAGAAGGCGTCCGCGCGAAGGGCGCGCCCCACCCGGCGAGCTCCTCGACGGCCCGGGGCGCCTCCCGCGCCATGATCTCGACGACCCTTGGATCAGAGAGGTTGTAGCCCTCCTTGAGCGTGTCCGCGAAGTGCTGCTGCCAGGAGTCCTCGGGGTCTCGGGTGCCCAAAGCCGCGTTGATGCCGCCGGCCGCAAGCACCGTGTGGGCGTCCTTGCGGGGCCGCGTCCCGACCACGACGACCTCCGACCCCGCCTCGTGAGCGGCGATCGAGGCGCGCAACCCCGCCGCCGCCCCCGAGCCGATCACGAGCACGTTGGAGACGCTGGTCCTGGTAAGCCTGGAATTGTCCGTCATGCGTAAGTCCTCCATCGCGGTCTATCGTCCCACCAGCGAAACCCTCACCGGAGACGGAAACCCTGCAAAACACTGCTTTTTCCCTGTAACAGAAGATACCACCCAGGCCCCGCAGGGTCTGCTACATCTTTCACTAATAGGCAGAAGAGTTGCCGAACATTCCACGTAGCTCCGGCCACCCGCAACGTCGAGGAGGGTACCCGTGGTCTTGTGGTTCAGTACCCTCCCGGAAGGTGCCGTCGGGCGGTGGGAACTTCCCACGTTCATTCGCCCACCGCAGATCCTTTTGCAAGGACGGTCTATCCCGGACACCTCAATAGTAAACCCGAGCAGCGACGCGATCAGGCCCCTCCCGGCCCGTGGGGGGCGTACCGGAACCTCGCGCTCGTCCGATATGGCGGGACCATGACTCCGAAGGCGATCATCCCGCCGGAGCCATCCTGCCTCGGACTCCGAGTCTGACCATACCGGAAGAGCCAGACCCTCCCGCACAGCCGCGCTACCCGGTCTCGTTCCGGTTGAGGCCCGTGTTCTCGTACTCGTCGGAGCCGCCCCCTCGGGGAGCGACCCCATACGGGGGGAGCTAGAAGTCGGCGCCGAGGAAGAGGTCTCGCGTCTCGTGGGGGACGGGGAACGGCTCGTGCTCCCGCCCCCGGTCCACCCGCAGATTCTCCCCGTCCCACACGGCCGTACCGCAGACGATCGTCCACTCGCCCTCCTTGTTCAGGAGGATCGCGATCCCCCGCCGTGAGCTTCCGGGGTCGGGAGATTACCCCTTTGGTCCGGACGATTGCGCCGCCCGCAGGGTGTTGTAGAGGAGCATCGCGCGGGTCATCGGGCCGACGCCGCCCGGGACGGGCGAGATGCGGGACGCGACGGGCTCGACCTCATCGAAGCGGACGTCGCCTGTGAGACCGCCGCCCTCCTTGCCGTGGATGCCGACGTCCACGACCACGGCCCCCTCCCCCACGTGCTCGGCCCCGACGAACTCGCGCCGGCCGGCGGCGACCACCAGGACCTCCGCCCGTCTGGTCACCGCCGCGAGATCCCGGGTACGAGAGTGGCAGACCGTGACGGTCGCGTTCTCCCGCAGCAAGAGCTGCGCCAGCGGCTTCCCGACGAGGTTCGACCGCCCGACCACGACGGCCTCCTTACCCTCCATCTCCACCCCGCTCCGCCGGAGAAGCTGGATGACGCCGTGCGGCGTGCAGGGCAGGAGGCTGGGTAGGCCGACGGCGAGCCCCCCGGCGCTCAGGGGGCTCAACCCATCCACGTCTTTGGAAGGGTCGATGGCGGAGACGAGGGGTGTTGCGTCCAGACCCTCGGGGAGGGGGAGCTGGATAAAGAAGCCCGAGATCTCGTCGTCGGCGTTGGACCTCTCGACGAGCGCCGCGATCTCCTCCTGCGGGGTCTCCGCGCCGAGCCGGTGGACCCTGGAGTCGATGCCCACCTCCGCGCAGTCGCGCTCCTTCATCCGGACGTAGGTCGCCGATGCCGGATCGTCGCCGACGAGGACCACGTCGAGGCGCGGGCGGATGCCGCGCTCCGAAAGCCCCGCCACCCCTTCGGCGACCTCCGCGCGTATCTCGGCGGCGATCGTCTTGCCGTCCAGGATCTTCGACACTTCTCGGACGCCCCCTAGAACGCCGCGAGGAGCTTGGGGGCCACCTGCTTCTTGCGGCTCATAACGCCGGGCAGGTCTATGATGCTGTCCTTGGCCTTTGTGTCGAAGGCGCGCTCCACGATCGCGCACTCCCCGGCGCAGAGAAGCTCGGTGCCCTGCCCTATGATGTCCGTCACCATGAGCGCCGCGAAGAGGTAGCCGTTCTGGCTGCGGACGGTCTCGAGGGCCTCCATCAGCTCGTCCTTGCGCTCGAGGAGGCCGGTCCCGACCGTCTCGATCTGCGAGACGCTCATCCTCTCGCCGGAGTCCGTCCCGTACTCCTTGAGGTCGCGGTGCACGATCTGCTCGGAGGAGAGGTCCGAGACGTCGGACGAGGCCTCGAACATCTCCATCCCGAACTTCTCGGCCTCCACGCCCAGAAACTCCTCCAGGTAGCGCACGACCTCGTGGTCGCGCTCCGTGGTCGTCGGGGAGTTGAGGACGACCGTGTCGGAGAGTATGGCGGCGAGCAGCATCCCCGCCGTCGCCTCGGTCGGCTCCAGCCCGTTCTGCCGAAAGCGCTCGATCACGAGCGTCGCCGTCGAGCCCACGGGATCGAAGGTCGCCGGGATCGGGGTGTTCGTCTGGATGTCGCCGATGTGGTGATGGTCCAGGATCTCCACGACCTGGGCCTCCTCCACCCCCGGCACGCTCTGCCCTCTCTCGGCGTGGTCCACGAGCAGGACGCGCCTCGGCTCGGGGTTCAGGAGATCCGTCCTGGTGACGATGCCGATGGGCTTGTTCTCGCCGTCGACCACGATCGCCGCCCGGTAGTGGATCTCCATCACCCGTTCCGTGATGTCCGTGATGAGCTCGTCGGGTTCGACGGTCAGGGGGGCCTCCGCCATGACCTCCCAGCAAGGCACCGAGAGCTGTATCATCCGGCTCGTCACGTAGGAGTCCAGCGGGCTCAAGACGACCGTCGCTCCCTTCTGCCTCGCGAGCTCCAGGACGTCCTCCTCCGGCCGGATCCCGTTCGAGACGACGAGGACGCCGGCGCCGAGCTCTATCGCCCGGCGTTGGCCGTTGGGCCTGTCGCCTATGACCACGATGTCCCCGGTCTCCATCTGCTTTCCCATCGTCTCGACGCTCATCGAGATGACCCAGAGCTTCCCTCCGAGGTCCTTGTCCTCCCCGGCGAGCAACTCGCCCTCGAGGACCTCGATCATCGATCCGACCGGGACCGGGCTCTCCGCGAAGGAAGAGGGCTCAAGGGACTCGCGGATGTACATCCGGGCCAGGTCCCGCTGCGTCACGATCCCGACGAGCGCCCCGTCGTCGTCCACGATCGGCACCTGGCTTATGCCCCTCTTGGCCATCGCGAGCCCGACGCTGCGCAACGGGTCGTTTCTGTGGACGGTGGAGATCTCCTTGCTCATCACGTCCTTGACCCGCAGCTTGATGTGCTTGACGAGCTTCGGCTCCCGAGCACCGCTCCGATCCAGCGCCCACCTCGTCTGGGCGTTGACCTCCCCGAGCCTCGCCGGGGCATAAACATCCTCCGGGTTCAGCTTCCCCTTCAACTCCGCGTACCCGATGGCGGACGCTATCGTGTCCGTGTCCGGATTTCGATGCCCGGTAACGTAAACGTGTGCCAAGTCCCTCTCCTTTACCTTCGCCCGACCCAAGCAGGGGCAACGCGGCGCGAGGACGTCGATACCAAAGAGCCGCCCCAAACGAAAAGACCTTCCATACGGCGGATTCTAGCCAAAATTTCGACGCGACGGGGGACCCGCAAAGACCACACCCCCCGTCACGGCCCGTAATCTCCGGCACTCTGCGACACCCCACCGAGCCCGCCTCGCCCTCCCCGGTGCGCGCTCAAACCCTTCGACGGCGTCCTCTCAACCTCCGACCGCGCCCTCCCCTCGGCCTCGCGATTCCGAAGTAGCGCGACGTAGCGCCCCCGAAACCGGGTAACCCCGGGAGGTCGGCGGTAGAATAGTTCTATACGAACAAGGGAGCGACGTAGACGCAAGAACCATCGAAGAGAGTTGCAACGACCTTCACCCTCGCCGACCGGCAAGAAGCTAGTGAGACGATCCTCACGAGCGCGACGTATTCGGAGACCCGCAGACGTCCGAGTATCCCCTGATGCAACGAAGTGCCGGTCAGCGCTAAGCCGCGGCCCGATCCACCGCGGGAAGAGGAGAGACAAAGCAGCGTACCCAGACCCGGTACCCCGTTCCCCACAGAATTCGCCCGCAATAGCTGGCGGTCCCCAGCGGAAACACCAACAAGAACGTAGTCCGGACGCGAGCATCGGCGCCCACAGACGAGAAGAGGAGAGCGATGAACCTGAAGCAAGCCAATGGTCTCGGCGTCGTGCATGCCGCCAAGCCCCAGTTGAGAGAGACGTTCTGCGGTCGCCCGATCGACCCGGACGAGTGGGTAACCACCAAGCGCGAGGCTACCTGCACCGCCTGCGCCCGGCACGGCGCCCCGAGAGAAGCAATGGCCGAAAACAAGACCTGAGCGCGACCCACCGGGGCGAACCAAGGGTTACGCGCCCCGTATCCCACGGGACCGGATGGCGGCGGGGCACGAGGTACCCCTCATCCCCGGTCCTCTACACCTTGCTCAAGGGGGCTATCTCCGGTACGAGGGTCTTCTGCTCCGCGCCGAAGCGGATGACGACCTTCCCCGCCGACGCCTCGACGACCTCGCCGACGCCGAACTTCGCGTGGCGGACCTTCTCACCCGGCGCGAACGAAGCACCGCCGGACGACGTACGGGCCCCGGCGGAAGACCGGCCCCTCCCGCCAGACCCGGCGCTCCCCCAGCCGCCGAGTCTGCTCCCGGAGCCGGCTCGCGATGCGCCGGGGACGGAGCCCGCCTTGAGCTCCTCCGGGATCTCCGAGAGGAAGCGGCTGGGCATCTGGTACTCCCGCTCCCCAAAGGTCGACCGGATCCTCGCGTAGGAGAGCGTCAGCGCCCTTCTGGCGCGCGTGATCCCCACGTAGAAGAGCCTCCGCTCCTCCTCCAGGTTCTGCTCGTCCAGCGACCGCGCGTGCGGGAAAGTCCCCTCCTCCATCCCCACGATAAACACGTAGTCGTACTCGAGGCCCTTGGCGTTGTGGAGCGTCATAAGCGTCGCCCGCCCCTCGCCCGTAAGCTTGTCCGCCTCGGAGAACAGCGCCTGCTCCTGCAAAAACCCGTCGAGGCTGGGCTTGAGCTCCACCCGCTCGTACTCGGCGGCGGCGTTCACGAGCTCCACCAGGTTTTCCAGGCGCGACTCCGCCTCCACCGTAGCCTCCGACGTCAGCTCCGTGCGGTACCCCGACTCGTCCAGCACGGCCCCGAGAAGCTCGCTCGGCCCTATCTCCTTCGCCGCGACCCGCCAGCCCTCGAAGAGCTCGTGGACCTTCGCGCAGGCCTTCCTCGCGGCCCCGGATAGGCCGGCCTCCTCGGCCTCAGTCAGAGCGTCGTAGAGCGAGATCCCCTGCCGGTTGGCGTACTCCTGGAGCCGCCCGACCGAGGTAGCGCCGAGGCCCCTCTTCGGGACGTTTATGATCCTCTCCAGCGAGACCCCGTCGCTCGGGTTCGAGATCACGGAGAGGTAGGCCATGGCGTCCTTGATCTCCGCCCGCTCGTAGAACTTCACCCCGCCGACGATCTGGTACGGAACCCCCTCCCGCACCAACACGTCCTCCAGCGTCCGGCTCTGCGCGTTCGTCCGGTAGAAGACCGCCACGTCCCGCAAAGACTTCCCGGAGTCGACCACCCGCCGTATCTCCGACACGACAAACCGCGCCTCCGCATAATCGTCGGCCGCAGTGAAGAGACGGATCCTCTCCCCCTCCTCCCCAGCCGTCCAGAGCTCCTTGTGCTTGCGCGACGCGTTGTTCGCCACCACCGCATTCGCCGCATTCAAGATCGTCTGCGTCGAACGATAATTCTGCTCCAGCTTGACGACCTTCGCCTCGGGATAATCCCGTTCAAAGTTCAGTATGTTCGAAACATCAGCTCCACGCCAACTATATACCGACTGATCGTCGTCCCCAACGACACACAAGTTACGATACGCGGCGGCGAGGGTGTTGACGAGGCGGTACTGGGCGTGGTTTGTGTCCTGGTACTCGTCGACGTGGATGTACTTGAAGCGGCGCTGGTAGCGTTCGCGGACCTCCGGGAAGACTTCGAGGAGGGCGACGGTTTGCATGATCAGGTCGTCGAAGTCCATCGCGTTGTTCTCGTAGAGGCGCCTCTGGTAGAGCTCGTAGACCTCGGCGACGTTCTCGGCCATGTAGCCCTCGGTCTGCGTGAGGTAGTCGTGGGCGTCGAGGAGGCGGTTTTTGGCGTCCGAGATTTGGGCGTGGAACGAGCGCGGGTTGAAGCGTTTCGGGTCCTTGCCGAGCTCCACGATGCAGCGCCGGACGAGCCGGACTTGATCTCCCCCGTCGTAGATCGTGAAGCCGCCCTTGTACCCGAGCTTCTCCGCGTGTACGCGCAGGATGCGCACGCAGAAGGCGTGGAAGGTCGAGACCCACATCCTCTTCGAGTCCGGCCCCACGAGGAGCGCCACCCGCTCCTTCATCTCCAGAGCGGCCTTGTTCGTGAAGGTGATGGCGAGGATCTCGTCGGGCCCCGCGAGCCCCTCTTCGAGAAGGTGCGCGATCCTGTGCGTCAGGACGCGCGTCTTCCCGCTCCCCGCACCCGCGAGGATGAGTAGAGGCCCTTCGGTGGTCGTTACGGCGTCAAGCTGCGTGGGATTGAGCTGATCTAGAAGCACGTTGCGGAGTATAGCAAGGAGATATGGCCCCTTACCGGGGCAGCCGCACCCTAGCGTCGGAGCTCGTGAACCAGCACCGTCACGCTGCGACTCTCCGCCTCGACGACCGCTTCCTCCGTCAGGACCAGGAAGCCCCGTTTCTTCATCTCCGCGAGGAAATCCGGAGCGGGGTTGCGGCGAGGGTCGGCGATCAAGACGCGAGCGTCCGGCTTGAGCAGCCTCGGGATCAGGCCGGCCAGAAGCGGCACGTTCCCGCGCTCGTAGAGCACGTCGGCCGCGTACACGAGATCGGAGGCACCCTCCAGGTCCCCGAGCCCCGGAGTACGCCAGTCGAGCAGGCGCGTCTCGAGGTCGCGCCCCAGGTTGACCCTGGCGTTGTAAGCGGCGAAGTCGAGGGCGGCCTCGTAGTGGTCCGTCGCCAACGCTTGGGCGTCCCGTTCGAGGGCGGCGACGGTCGGGAGCCCTACCCCGCAGCCGAGCTCCATCGCCATTTGGCCCGCAAGGTGCTCGCGGGCCAGACGTCGCGCGAGAGCGGTAGCGCTCGGCCAGAGCTCGGCCCAGTAGGGCAGACGCTCGTCCCGGGCGAACTCCTCTTCGTCAAGGAGGGCGTCGGCCGCCACGGGGTGGGTAATGGCGTAGGTCTTCCCCCCGACCTCTACACGAGATTCGGTGATGCCGGTACGTCCGCCGAGGTGAGCCTCTAGAACCTCCAGGCTACGCCGGTCTTCCAGGACTCGGCTTCTAACGGAGTGAGGAGGCGAAGGGGGATTGCGTCTCGGGGGTCTCCGGGGTGTCGGACCCGGCACGAGCGGCGTGGTCGGCGCGGCTCGCGCGCTCCGCCGCGGCAACCTGGGCGATGGTGTAGCGGCCGAAAACGCCTTCGAGGGCCTCGCGCGCCTCGTCCCAGATCTTGCTCGTCACGCACAGGGGAGCGTCGGCGATGTAGCACTGCCCGCCCGCCGAGCAGCGTGCCGGACGGATCTCCCCGTCGAGGACCTCGACCACGTCGAGGATCGTGACCTCCTCCGGGGAGACCGCGAAGCAAAAACCGCCCCGCGCACCGCGATGGCTGTGCAGGATCTTTGCCCGCCGAAGATCACCGAAGATCTGCTCGAGGAACCTCTCCGGGATACGCTGCCTACGTGCGAGTTCCGTGACGCCCAGAGGAGATCCGCACTCGTCGAGGGCGAGCTCCATAAGGGCCCGGACCGCGTATTTGCTCTTCTGAGTAAGCCTCAAAACTTCTTTCCGTTTCTAGCCACGCTCGTAGGACGAGTAGGAATGATTGTAGCACACGGCTACTAGCCCAAACCCGCCGAATCGACGAGGTTAATCCTCGTCGACGTTCAGGTCCCGGTCGCGATACTGGCGCATCGCGCTCTCCATCCGCTCGCCCGTGACCAGAAAGACCGTACGCTCCCCGATGTCCACCCCGTGGTCCGCGATGCGTTCGAGGTAGTGGACCATCAACGCTGCCCGGACGCGCCACTCGGGGGCGCCGCCACCACCATCCGAAGGGTTCGCGACGAGGTTCATCGCCTCCGAGTAGAGGAGGTCGACCTTGTCGTCGCCGGCCTCGAGGTCCCGGGCGCTCTCGATGTCGCGGTTCTCGAAGATGTCGAGGCCCTGCCCGAAGAGGTCGCGGGCGGAGCGGGCCATCTCCAGGAGCGCGGCGTGGAGGTCCGGGTCGCGCTCGCACTCGGAGGTCTCTACAATGGCGCGGCAGATGTGCTCGCCCAGGGTACCGGCGCGCACCATGTGGTTGTTGACGGCCTGTATCGTGTAGATCAGCCTCAGGTCGCGGGCGACCGGGGCCTGGCGGGCCTGGAGGATCATGCACTCCTCGTCGAGCTCCGCCCCGCGCCCCTTGAAGCGCGAGTCGACGCCGAGGTCGCGCGAGGCGATCTCGGCGTCGTAGCCGTCCATAGACCTCGCCATGTCGTCGAGGGTGCCCTCCACCTCCCGGCCGAGGACGACGACCTCCCCGACCAGCCGGTCCAACTCCTGCTGAAAGGTCTCGCGCGGCAACCTAAAAGTCCCCCCTAGCCGAAGCGCCCGGTGACGTAGTCCTCCGTCTCCTTGCGGTTGGGGTTGGAGAACATCTTGCTCGTCTCGTCGAACTCCCAGAGCCTGCCCGGATCGCCCATGTTCTCGATAAAAAAGAAACCCGTGTAGTCGGAGATACGTGCCGCCTGCTGCATGTTGTGCGTCACGATCACGACCGTGTAGCGCTCCTTGAGATCCTCCATGGCGTCCTCGATCTTCTGGGTCGAGACCGGGTCCAGGGCGCTCGCCGGCTCGTCCATGAGGATGACCTCCGGCTCGATCGCCAGCGTGCGCGCGATGCACAAGCGCTGCTGCTGGCCGCCGGAGAGGGAGGTCCCGCCCTGCTTTAGCTTGTCCTTCACCTCGTCCCAGAGCGCGGCCTGTCTGAGGGTCCTCTCGACGACCTCGTCGAGCTCGCCCTTCTTGCGCTTCCCGCCGAGCTTGATGCCGGCTAGGACATTGTCGTAGATGGACATCGTCGGGAAGGGGTTCGGCTTCTGGAAGACCATGCCTACCTTGCGCCGGACGCGTACCGGGTCCACGTCCGGGGCGTAGACGTCCTCGCCGTCGAGGATCACCTTGCCCTCCACGCGTGCCTTGGGGACGATCTCGTGCATGCGGTTTATGCTGCGGATAAACGTGCTCTTGCCGCAGCCCGAAGGCCCTATGAGCGCCGTCACGCTGTTGCGGTCTATGCGCATGTTCACGTCCTGGAGCGCCTTGAACGAGCCGTAGTACATGCTCAGGTTCTCCACGGTAACCACGGGCTCCGCGGACTTTACGCCCCCGGAGGAACGCCCGGCGACCTCCGTCGTTCGAGTATTCGGCCGGTGCTCCCGGTCTCCGGATCGTCCCTCTTCCCTCATGGTCTCCTCGGTGCGTTTCATAGTCATCTTGAATCCTTTCTCCGGAATCCTACCCGCTACCGGCCCCGAACGCTCTGGCCCCTGAAGATCACGCGCGCCAGGATGCTGGTCCCCAGGACGATGAGCACGAGCAGCATCGCCGCCCCCCACGCCACCTCGACCACCTCCGGCGAGGGTTGGGCGCCCAGCTGGTAGATCTGGAGCGAGAGCGTCGTCGACGGCCCGTCGAAGATGTTCGCGCTGATCGGGAAGTTTGTCCCGAGTATCGTCAGGATAAGCGGGGCCGTCTCGCCCGCGACCCTCGCCACCGCGAGCAAGACCCCGGTTACGATGCCGCTCAGCGCCGTCGGCACGACCACGCGCAGGATGGTCTTCCACCGCGATACTCCGAGCCCTAAAGAGGCCTCCCGTATCGAATCCGGCACGAGCCGGATGATCTCCTCGGTCGTCCGGGTTATGACCGGGATCATCAACAGGGCGAGCGCGACGGAGCCCGCGAACGCGCTGAATCCGCCCGTGTTGACCACGATCAGGCCGAAGGCGAAGATGCCGACCACGATCGAGGGTATCCCGGTCATGGTGTCGGCGAGAAACCGCACCACGGTCCCGAACCGATTGTTGCCATACTCGGCAAGATAAATGCCAGCCATAACGCCGATCGGCACGCCCATCAAGGTGGCGAGGCCGACGATCACCAGCGTGCCTACGATGCCGTTTCTCACGCCGCCGCCGTCCCCGAAAAGCTGCGGCAGCCCGGTGAAGAACTCGGCATCCCACGCCCCGAGGCCCTTTATGACGACGTAGACGATGATCCAGGTCAGCGGGATGATGGCCGCGGCGGCGCATAGGTAGGCAAGCGTCGTCATTACCCTGTCCATAAGCTTGCGCCGCCCATAGCCGGATGGGTTACCGTGAATGCTGCTCACGCCCTAACACCCCCCTTGGGTACCCGGCTGACGAGGCGAACGACCAGCCGGGCGCAGATGTTGATGAGTATGGTTATGACGAAGAGGATCAGACCGAGCAGGATCAGGAACGAGAGCGTGACGCCACCTGCCTCGGGAAACTGCCCGGCGATCTGGCTGGCCAGCGTGGCCCCCTGCGCGAACAGCGAAGTAAACAACTCCGGCTTGTTACCGATGATGAACGTCACGGCCATCGTCTCCCCGGCGGCCCGTCCGAGCCCCAGGATCACCGCCCCAAGCACGCCGTTCATGGCGTAGGGCAGGACTGCCCTCTGGAACGTCTCCCAACGCGTCGCCCCCAGAGCCAACATCCCCTCACGCTGGTCGCGCGGGACGGCCCGGAGCACGTCGCGGGAGACTGCCGCCACGGTCGGCAGGATCATGATGGCGAGCACGATGCTGGCCGTAAATACCGTAGCACCAAAGAAGGTACCGGAGAATAGTGGCGTCCATCCCAAGACACCCTGCAACGGCGGCACGACGTAGTCCCTCAAAAACGGCGCCAGAGCGAAGAAACCCCACAGCCCGTACACGATGGAGGGCACGGCGGCCAGAAGCTCGACGATAAACCCCAAAACACGGTTCACCCGCTCCGGCGCGATCTCCACAAGGTAGGCGGCAATACCCACTCCTATGGGACCGGCTATCAATATGGCCAGGGCCGCAGTAACCAGGGTGCCGTAGATAAAGGAGAGGGCTCCGTACTCCTCGGCGCCCGGGTTGTACTCCGAGCTCGTCAGCACGCCCCAACCAAACTCCTGACGGGCCACCGAGCTCTGAAGCCAGAGCTGGTAGATGATCCCGCCCATAATCAACACTATGAAGAGCCCGAAGAGCAACGCCACCCCGGCGAAGACCGTGTCGGTCGTATGCCCTCGACGCAGCCCCTTAAAAAATCCCAAAACGCCCCTCCTGACAAGCATATAACTCTTTAAAATCTGCCGTGATACGTTCATGAACAACCGCTCCATTTTACTGCACAAGGGAGGGGAGAGCCGTCCAGGCTCTCCCCTCCCCCCGAAACGGGATGCTTTGTCCCGCCAGGGATTATCCTTCGTAGCAAGCTTCTCCACCGGCCTGCATGCCCCGGATCTTCTCCTCATTGATCGCGACGACGTTCTCCGGGATCTGGACGTAGTTCTGCTCGGGAGCGAGCTCCTGGCCCTCGTGCGTCACGAACCACGCCGTCTCGGCGACCGCCTTGCACTCGGCGAGGTCTTCCATCTCGCTGCGCACCAGCATCCAGGTGAGGCCGGTGATCGGGTAGACGCCCTCCCCCTGCGGGTTCGTCTCGGAGATCGTGACCTTCAGATCCTCCGGGATCTCGGCGTTCTCGATCGCCGCCCGGGCGCTCTCGACGCTCGGCTCGACGAACTCGCCGCCGGGCTCCGTGCCGATGTTGGCGTAGGAGATGTCGTTCTCTATCGCGTACTCCAGGCCAACGTAGCCTATGGAGTTCGGGGTCTGGGTGATCTGGCCCGCCACGCCCTCGTTGCCGTCGCCGCCGATGCCGGTGGGCCACTCGATCTCCGAGCCCGCGCCGGGGCCGCCCTCCCAGTCCGGGCTTACCGCCGACAGGTAGTTCGTGAAGATGCTCGTCGTCCCCGAACCGTCCGAGCGGTGAACCACCGCGATCTCCTCGCCCGGCAGTTGGGCATCCGGGTTGAGCTCGGCGATCGCCGGGTCGTTCCACGTCGTGATGTTGCCCAGGAAGATGTCCGAGAGCACCGGCCCTGTGAGGTTGAGCTCTTCGACGCCTTCCAGGTTGTACGCTGCGACGACCGCGCCGCCGACGGTGGCGATGTGCTGCGGATCGCCGCCCGCCTGCTGCTCTTCCTCCGCCTCCATCGGCGCGTCGGAGGCGCCGAAGGCCACCGTCTTCTGGATAAACTGCTCCCGGCCGCCGCTGGAGCCTATGGACTGGTAGTTGACCTGCGGCCCGCCATCCTGCGCGAGCTTCTGGAACATCGCCGAGTAGACCGGGGCCGGGAACGACGCCCCCGCGCCGTTTATGCTCTGGGCCGCCTCTCCTCCACCACCGCCAGAGCCGCCGTTACCGCCTTCGCTCTGGGGCTCCTCGCCCTGCCCAACCGTGCCTCCACATCCGGCAACGGCAAAGGACAACACCAGCGCCGCCACCAGCGGCTTCCAACACGCAACTCCGCTCAACCGACCGCTCCTCTCAATCTCGACCCGGAACACAAAGCTCTTCCAAGGGCCCGGTTTCCAGGGCGAGATCATAGGGCACGAAACCCGATCCGTAGTTGCACTTATGTAAACGGTTCTTTAAATCCGTGTTACATACGGTGTCCGTGGTCCCTTCCTTCGCAGGTGGCTCCGAGACTCGGGAGCCCAGCCGATATGGCGCAGTCGACGGGACCGCTCCGACTACGGCCTCTCTCCTGATCAGCTGCCCCAACCAGAGCTTCTCCTTTGGAGAGTC
>JADDPR010000084.1 GCA_016781775.1 Rubrobacter sp.
GCGGGGACGAGTTTGGGCCGGTGACGAGGGACGAGGTTCGCGGCATCCGCGTGTACTTCTGGGCGGAGGATAACCGGCACGTGATCTACCTGCAGGACCAGGGGGGCGACGAGAACTGGCGCCTGCACGCCGTCGACCCCTCGACCGGCGAGGACCGCGACCTGACGCCGTTCGAGGGGGTGCAGGCCCAGCCCATCGAGCGAAGCCGTCGCTTCCCGGACACGCTACTCGTCGGCCTGAACAAGGAGAGTCCCGAGCTCCACGACGCGTACAAGCTCACCCTCTCGACGGGCGACTTCGAACTCATCACCGAGAACCCCGGCAACGTCGTAGGCTGGGTCGCCGACCACGACTTCCGCGTGCGCGGCGCCCTGACCTCCACCCCGGAGGGCGGCTCCGACCTGCTCCTCAGGGGGAACATGGAGGACGACTGGAAGACGGCGATAAGCTGGGGCAAGGAGGACGCCCTCACGAGCGGCCCGGTAGGCTTCACCGGGGACGGCGAGAAGATGTACCTCCTCGACTCGCGCGGGGCGAACGCGGCCCGGCTCGTCGCCTTCGACCCGGCCAGCGGCGAGACCGGGGTGCTCGTCGAGGATCCGCGCTACGACGTGGGCGACGTGATGGTTCACCCCGAGACGCACGAGGCCCAGGCCGCGGCCGTCGGGCGCGCCCGCACCGAGTGGATCGTCCTCGACGACGCCATTCAGGAGGACTTCGAGAGCATACAGGGCCTGAACCGCGGCGACTTCGCCGTCACGAGCCGCGACCGCGCGGACGAGCGTTGGATCGTCGCCTTCACCACCGACGACGGCGGCGCCTCCTACTTCTCCTACGACCGCGGGACAAAGACCGGCACGCACCTCTTCGATGCCCGCCCGGACCTCGCCGAGTACACCCTCGCCCGCATGGAGCCCATCTCCTTCACCTCCCGCGACGGCCTAGTGGTAGAGGGCTACCTCACCCTGCCGCCGGGGGACATGGACCATCCCGTACCGATGGTGCTCAACGTCCACGGCGGCCCGTGGGCGCGCGATGGGTGGGGCTACGACCCCGAGGCCCAGTGGCTCGCCAACCGGGGATACGCCTGCCTGCAGGTCAACTACCGCGGCTCGACCGGTTACGGCAAGGACTTCCTCAACGCCGGGAACAAGGAGTGGGCCGGCACGATGCACGACGACCTCGTCGACGCGGTCCGCTGGGCCGTGGACGGGGGCATCGCCGACCCCGAGCGCGTCGCGATCTACGGGGGCTCCTACGGCGGCTACGCGGCGCTCGTCGGCGCCACGTTTACCCCGGATCTCTTCCGATGCGCCGTGGACATCGTGGGGCCGAGCAACTTGATCACGCTGATAAACAGCATCCCCCCGTACTGGAAGCCCCTCCTCTCCATCTTCCACGAGCGTGTCGGCAACCCCGAGACCGAGGAGGACTTCCTCAAGAGCCGCTCCCCGCTCTTCTTCGTGGACAACATCGAGATCCCGATGCTCGTAGCCCAGGGCGCCAACGACCCGCGCGTGAAGCAGGCCGAAGCAGAGCAAGTAGTCGCCGCGATGCGCGAGAAGGGCATAGAACACGAGTACATGCTCTTCGAGGACGAGGGCCACGGCTTCGCGAGGCCCGAGAACCGCCTCAAGTTCTACGCCGCCGCCGAAAAGTTCCTCGCGGGGCACCTCGGCGGCCGCTACGAAGAGTAGCGGGGGGTGGCCATGGGGTCCGTGTTACCGGGCCCCACACCCCTACTCGGCCGGGGGTAGCTCCAACCTCATCCCCGGCCGGATCGTAGTGCCGGGGATGTCGTTCGTCTCTCGGATAATCTCCACCGTTGGCCTCGGATCCGAGTGGGGCGGGGTGTGCGAGACGGCAATCTCCCAGAGCGTATCCCCGGGCAAGACCGTGTACCGGATGGGCTGCATCCCGGCGTCGGCCCCGGTCCCCGCGTACAGGGCGAAGGCCCCGGCGGCCGCGACGAACAGGGCTCCGAGACGTCTCCTGCGGTATGTCGAACGGGTAGATTTCACCCCCGAAACATACGGGCATCCGACCCATTTCCCAAGGGTCTTTTGGGCACCGGAAGGCGTCTTCGGCGGCTAATTCAGCCCTCTACAACATACAAGGCCTCCCTAATCCTCCCCCACCATATCGGGCGCCAGCATCGCGACCACGCTCGACACCCATCCGGGGTCCACGCCTATTCTCCGCGCTATCTCGTCCTCGGAGAGCCCCTGCTCCCACAGGCGCCCGATCTCCTCCTGAAGACAGACTTCGCCGTGCTCCTCCATCGCTCCCTCCTGCCCGGCCTTTGATCCTCCGATACCACCACGAACGAAACCAAAACTATACCCATCGGAGAAGCAATCTGTTCCAACGCCGTAGTCGCCCTGCGAGCAACAGCGACGGGCTATACCGTATCAGCTCCGTCAAAGCCGTCCAGGCCCCGGTAGATCCTCCGAAACCGGCTTCTCCCCCGAGTTCCACGTACCGGCACGAGCGCAAGCTCTACACCCCCGCGGAGCGGCAGGCAAGGGTAACCGCGGCCGGAGGCGGTAAACTAACAGTGAAGCGGAAACCGATCAGGACGTTAGCGTAAATTGCACTTCACCAAGATGCACGGCGCCGGCAACGATTTCGTCATCCTCGACCCCGGCGAGGTCGAGGGCGTGGAGGATTTGAACGCCCTCGCTCGTAAGGTCTGCAACCGGCACTTCGGCGTCGGCGCGGACGGGCTACTGATCCCGGCGCCCTCCGATGGGGCGGACCTCCGGATGTTCTACCTTAACTCCGACGGCTCCCCCTCCGAGATGTGCGGCAACGGCCTCCGCTGCCTCGCCCGCTACGCCCGCGACTACGAGATCGTGGACGGTGATGCCCTGACGGTGGAGACCGGCGCCGGCACGAAGAAGGTCATCCTCTTCGAGGACGGCTCCTCCAGGGTCGACATGGGACCTCCGGCCCTCGGCGACGACGTAGGGATGCGCGGCTTCCTCTTCTCGCGCGTCTCGATGGGCAACCCGCACGCCGTCGCTTTTCTACGGAGCGAGGACGAGGTCGACGCGCTGGACCTTGCAGGGATAGGGCCGGCGATAGAGAAGGATCCCACCTTCCCCGAGGGTACGAACGTGGAGTTCGCCTACGCGCGGTCCTCCGGGGAGGTCAGGATGAGAATCTGGGAGCGCGGCGCCGGCGAGACCCTCGCCTCCGGCTCCGGCTCCTGCGCGACGGCGGTCGCAGCGATCCGACGCGGCCTGGCGACGAGCCCGGTGCGCCTGATCCTGGACGGCGGCTCCGTCGAGATAAGCTGGGCCGGGGTGGGCGAGCCGGTCTACATGACCGGCCCCGCCGAATACGTCTGCGAAGGGGAACTCTTCCTCTAACCACTCCGGGAGCATTTGAGCGCCGCCGCGCCGGTGCCATCGCCCGTGCTCGTTAGCCGTGACATCTCCAAAGCTCGGCTACGGAGAACCGTAGTCCGGCAGGGTACGCCTCGCCCCGCGGCCCTCGCCGTCCTTTGGCCTGAAGAACCTAAAGCATCCGTGACGTGGGCCCGATGCGTCGAACTCGACATACCGCGCGTAGCGGCGTGGTCGGGTGCCAGGGGAACGAAAAGTTCTAGTTGGTGCCGCTTACCGCCGTCCGTGCCGGGCATCCGCGAAGGCGTCCGAGTTCGATACGTACAGTGATGCTAGCGCGGCAAAGACCTGGGGGACTCATCTGCGGGATCGTAGGCCAGGCCGGCCTCCAGTTCGTCGACAAACTGGCGTGCGGTGCGCCCGCTCCTCCCGGCGTGCCAGCGGTCCCACAGGAGGGCGCGTTCGCGGAGCTGGCCCGGGGGCACTTTTATCCCCCGCTCCCGGACGAGGCCCGAGATTATCCCAAGGAAGCGCTCCTGGTTCGGGGCGGGGAAGGTGAGGCGCAGGCCGAAGCGGGCCGAGAGGGAGAGCTTCTCCTGCATGGTGTCGCGGGCGTGGACGTCGTCGCCGGGCTCCCCCCGGTCGGAGAAGTTCTCTCGGATAAGGTTGCGGCGGTTCGAGGTGGCGTAGACCCGGACGTTCGGGGGCGGCTCCTCGATGCTCCCCTCCAGGAGCGCCTTGAGCGCCTTGTACTCGACCTCGTGCTCCTCGAAGGAGAGGTCATCGACGAAGAGAACGAAGCGTGGGCCGCGTCCCCGGAGGACGTCGAGCAGGGCCGGGAGTTCGCCAAGGTCTTCCTTGGAGACCTCCACGAGCTTGAGGCCCTTGCCGGCGTACTCGTTGGCGACCGCTTTCACGGTCGAGGACTTGCCGGTGCCGGGTGGGCCGTAGAGGAGGGCGTGGTGAGCCGGGAGACCGGCGAGGAATCGGCGCGTGTTCTCGACGAGTGGCCCCCGCTCCCCCTCGTAGCCGACGAGGCCGTCGAGACGTATTCCGTCGGGGCGTGTCACCGGGGCGAGCCGCCCTCCGCGCCACCGGAAGGCCGCGTGGCGCCCGAGGGCGCCGGCGCCGTGACGCGCGAAGTGCTCCGCGAGCCCCTCGACCGTCTCAGCCGAGTCGCCATCCCCCGCGAGCTCCCCAGCCATCGCGGCCCGGGGCGAGGCGTCGGGGAAGGTCTCGTGGACGGGGGCCGTCCAGGTGCCGGCCAGACCGGGCGCCGCGCCCTCCACCAGGCCGAGCAGCGTCTTCGAGTCCAGCCCGAAGAGCCCCCGCAGGGCTTCGAGCTCCCGGCGGGCCTGCTCCGCGAAAAGCGGGTCCGGGGTACCCCGTTCGCACCCCAGGCTGAACGGGTTCTCGTCGTCCAGGATAGCCCGCGCCAGGCACGAGCGCCAGGCGTCCGGGAGGAGGCGTTCGGGGGTCTCCGCGAGCGAGCGCCACAATCGGGCGTAGCCCTCAGCAAAGACCCCCGGTTCCGGCTCGTCCTTCGTTAGGATCGCCAGCAGGGCGAGAAGGTCGCGTACCCCCGGCATCTTGGGGACGTCCCGGAACACGGCGAGCCCCCGCGTCCGCTCCAACAGGGTCGTTATCTTTGTGCGCTCCATGATCCAGGGGATCGTAGCAGCCGGGGCCGGGTGCTGCGCCGTTTGCCCTTAGCTTCCGAAGAGGCGGGCCCAGAAGCCCCGGTTCTTGAGGACCTGCATCTCGGCCTCGAGCCGGGTGCGTTCCTCGGCGATGGAAGATTTCTCCTCGACGAGTTCCATGTGCTCCCTCATGAGGCGCTCGCGCTCTTCTTCGAGCCTCGCCTTCTCCTCCTCCAGGGTCGAGATCGTCTTCTCCTGAAGCTCGCGCTGGTACTCGATCAGGTTGAGCCGTTCGATCTCGGACCACAGGCGGTCGATCTCCATGCGCGCGGCGTCCCGCTCTTTGCGGACCTCCTCGATCTGGCGGCTCCGCTCTTCGAGGCGCGTCTTGTAATCCTGCCCCTGCTGAAGCAGACGCTCGTACCGCTCGAACGGAACCGCCGGGAGGCGCGAGGAGGTCTCATTCCCGTAAGGAAGATCGTCCCCGAGGACTTCCCCTTCGAAGACCTCATCTTCCTCCGCGCCCTCCGCGTTGTTGCCGCCCAGGACGCGCGCGAGCTCCTCGACCTCGCGCAGCAGCAAGCTGTAGCCGCCCCGAACGCCGCGTTCGGCGTGCAAGCGTCCCTCCGCGACGTACCGGCGCACCGTGCTCGGCGAACGGCCGAGAATAGCCGCCGCCCCGCCGAGACCTATGCGCTCTTCTCTGCCCTCCATGGGGTCCATTACCGCATTCTACTTTAGCCCGTAGCCGTGGACCATCGTTCGGGAGCCTCCGACTCCTCATCCCGACGGAACGAAGCCCCCGGCGACGGTCCCGAGGCCGCGGGCCGGGGGCCAAGGGGCGTTAGGCCGTGAAGACCTGGCCGTCGCGGACCTCGACCGGTACCTCCGGCAGAGGCCTGTTCGCGGGGCCGCTCACGACCGCGGCGCCATTGGCAGGGTCGAAGATCGAGCCGTGGCAGGGACAGGCAAGCTGGCCGTTGTTAAAGGCCACCGTGCAGCCGGCGTGGGTGCATACGGCGGAGTAGGCGACGAAGTCCCCGTTCTCCAGGTGGACCAGCACCGCAGGCTGGCCCGAGGGGTCGGTGAACTCGGCGGCCGTCCCGGGGACGACCTCTCCCTCGCTGGCGATGGCGTTGCCCTGCGCCTCCTCCTGAGGCGTCCCTCCGCTCGTCTCCCCGGAGGCCTGGGTGGCGCCCTCTACCCCCCCGGTAGCGCCTCTGTCGGTGGCCTGTTGAGAGGCTCCGCCACCGGAGCCGCCCTGCTCGCCACCGCCTCCGCCGCACGCGGCGAGCACCGACGCGCTCGCCGCGCCCACGCCCAGGGCCGCACCCAACCGGATAAACCTCGCCCGCGACAAATGCTCTTCAGCCACAGCCACCTCCTGCACTCGACCATCTCCTCCCGTACAGCGAGGTTATACAACGCTCGCGACCAACAAATTATCGTCGGGGAACGTCACTCCGCGTTCCGATCTATGAGTGAATAGAATAGGCGGAGATCCGTATCCCCGATTAGGAGGTTCCGCGGTTGAACGGCATGGCGTGGGTGAGGATCCTGATCGGGGCCGTCTGGCTCAACGGGGCGCTGGAGAAGCTCCTGAGCCCGAGCTTCCCCCGGCAGTTCGCCGCCAGCCTCGACGCCGGAGGGTTCATTGCGGCGGCGCCCCTGTGGTTTCAGGGCATCATGCGCGGCTTTGTCGTCCCGAACGCCGAGCTCTTCGCGCAGCTCTCGCGCTTCGGGGAGCTGTTGCTCGGGCTCGCGCTTATCCTCGGTCTCCTCACCAACCCGGCCGCGGTCGGCAGCATCCTCCTCAGCCTCGCGCTCCTCTTCTCGGCCGGCGGCGTCCGGCTGGGGACGGGGCTCGGCGCCCCCGAGTTCCTCAACATCAACCTGCTCGTCGCCCTGATCTCCCTGATCGTCCTCCTAAGCCCCGCCGCGAAGGCCTTCTCCCTGGACAACTCCCTCAGCCGCGGCCGTCCGAGGCTCACCCTCCTGCTCACCAACCGCCGGAGTGGTGCACGCTCGAGCACCCGCAACCGGCGCAGCTGAGCTTCGGACCCGTCGGGGGCTACGGACCCCGGCTCTCCCGGAGCCACGGGGCGTCCGTGATGGGGACCGGGGGCGAGAAGTGGTAGCCCTGGCCGAGCTCGCACCCCATCTCCCGGAGGCGAGAGATCTGGTCTGCGTTCTCGATCCCTTCTGCTATGACCCCCACCCCGAGGGCCCCCGCGAGGTCTATAAAGGCGGAGGCGACCGCCGCGTCCTCCGGATTGCTCACGAGACCGTCGATTACGGAGCGGTCGATCTTGAGGAAGTCGACCGGGAGACGCCTGGGCAGGGAGAGCGAGGCGCCCTCACCTCCGAGGTCGTCGACGGTGAGCTTTACGCCGAGGCCCTTCAACTCGCGCAGGCGGTCGGCGAGCGCGCCCCCGTCGCCCGCCAGCGCGTCGCCCGTAATCTCGAGGTTCAGGCACCAGGGGGGTAGCCCCGTCCTCGCGAGGATACGGGCAACGTCGTCGACGAGGTCGGGGGCCTGCATCTGCTTGGTCGAGAGGTTCACGCAGAGCATCGGGGGCGAGCCGTCCGGCCGCTGTTCGCGCCACGAGTTGGCCTGCTTACAGGCCTCCTCCAGCACCCACAGCCCGATGGGGAGGATAAGCCCCGTCTCCTCTGCCACCGGCAGGAAACTCGACGGGACGAGCAGGCCCCGGCCCGGATGCTCCCAGCGCAGCAGCGCCTCCATCCCCGCGACCCTACCCTCATCGTCCAGCATCACGAGGGGCTGATAGTGGATGCTGAACTCCTCCTTCTCGAGCGCCCGTCGGAGCTCGCCCGCCAGCTTGAGGCGCCCCCTGGCCTCGGCACCCATCCCCTCCTCGAAGACCCTGTAGTGCGCCTTGCCGGTCTCCTTGGCCCGGTACATCGCGAGGTCCGCGTCGCGCATCAGGTCCTCCGGCCGGTCGTCGGGGGTGGTGCTGACGGAGATGCCGACGCTGCTCGTAACGAGCAACTCCTCTCCACCAAGCTCGAACGGGCTGGCGAGCTCCGCCGCGATGCGATCCGCGACCCTGACCGCCTCCTCGACCCCCCTCACGTCCTCGAGAAGGACGGTGAACTCGTCCCCTCCGAGGCGGGCGACCGTGTCCCCGATCCGCACGCTCCCCTCGAGGCGTCCCGCCGCCGCGACGAGCAGACGGTCCCCGACCTCGTGCCCCAGGGAGTCGTTGACGTTCTTGAAGCCGTCGAGGTCGAGGAAGAGCACCGCGACGGAGTCGTCGCGCCGGTTGGTGCGGGCGAGGGCCTGGCGGAGACGGTCGAGAAAGAGCGCCCGGTTCGGCAGACCGGTGAGCCCGTCGTGGAAGGCCTGGTGCTCCAGCCGCTCCTCAAGCGCCTTGCGCTCGGTCGTGTCTTCCACCGTGCCCTCGTAACCCAGTATCTCGCCGTCGGCGTCCCTGAGCGCGCGGACGTTGGCGGAGGTCCGGATCCAACCGCCGTCCTTTCGACAAATCCGGACCTCGAAGTCGGCGACGGAGCCGTGTTCGCGCACGTAACGCTCCAACTCCGCCCGCCTCTCCGGTTCCCCGTACAGTCTCCCCGCGTGCGAGAAGTCCACCAACATCTCCCCCGGCGAGGCGTAGCCGTAGATGCGGGCCATCGCCGGGTTCACCGTCAGGAGTTGCCACTCCGTCGAGGCCTGAAAGATGCCCTCCACGGCGTTCTCGAAGATGCCGCGGTACTTCTCCTCCGCCCTGCGGAGCGCGTCCTCCGTAAGTTTGCGCCCCGTGATATCCTCGACGACGGAGATAAAGTACTCGGGCTCTCCCGAAGGCTCGCGCATGAGCGAGACCGTCAGGTTCACCCAGGCCGTGGAGCCGTCTTTCCGGACGTACCGCTTCTCCATTGAGTACGTCTGCGTCTCGCCGGCAAGCAGCGCCTCCAGGTGGGAGAGGTTGGCGTCGAGGTCGGCGGGGTGCGTGACGTCCTGGAACGACAGCCCGAGCAACTCCCCTTCCTCGTAGCCCAGGATCCCGCAGAGCTTCTCGTTTACCCTGAGCCACCGCCCGTCGGGCGCCACGTGGGCGACCCCGACGGCGGCCTGCTCGAAGGTTCCCCGGAACCGCTCCTCGCTGAGGCGCAGGGTCTCCTCGGCCTCCCTGCGCTCGATAAACTGCCCCGTTTGTACCCCTATGGAGCCCATCGTCTCCAGCATATCCTCGTCCGGGATGCGCACCTCGCGGCCGAAAAACTCCATGACCCCAAGGACCTCCCCCCGGAGCAGGATCGGGACCGCGACCGCCCCGTGTAGCCCACCCCTGTCCGCGAGGGGCGCCCGCGTGAAGTTCGCGTCCCCTCCGACGTCGGTGATCCAGGAGGGCGCGCCGCTCGACCACACGCGGCCGGGCACCCCCTCGCCGCGACGGAGAACGGTACGACGCGAGCCCTCGACGAACCCCTCGATCGCGTCGCTCACCGCCCCTTCCACGGGCGCATGCCACATCCGGACGCAGCGCAGCTCCCTGGCCCGCCGGTCGACCTCCCAGAGCCCGCCGACGACCCAGCCGAGGTTCTCGCAGACCGCCCGCAGGATCTCGGGGGATGCCTCCTCGAGCGTCGCGGCCTCCTCCAGGATGCGGGTTACGTCGAACTGCGCCCGCAGGCGTCGCTCCGCGTTCTTGCGCTCGCTTATGTCCCGGGCGACGACGATCAGGCGGGGGACGCCTTCGCGCAGCAGTCTGGCCCCCACCTCCAGGTCGAGCCGCTGGCCGCTCTTGTGTAGAACGACCATCTCCACTTGACCCTCGGCCTTCTCTCCACCAAGGCGCCGCTGCAGCTTCTCCACGGCGTCTCGCCGGCTCTCCTCCGGGATCAGCCGAAAGAGCGAGGGCATCTCCCCGAGCTCTTCGGGGCCGTATCCGGTTATCCGGCAGAACGCCTCGTTCGCGTAGACGATCTTCTGACCCTCCACGATCACGAGCCCCTCACCCACGGCGCTCTGCGCCTCCAGCAGGATTTCGTAGAGGTCCATCTGGCGCCGGAGTTCCTCCTCGGCGCGCCTCTGCTGCGTATCGTCGCTAAAGGCGGCCGCGCCCTCCCCGTCCCCCTCCCTGCCGGCCTCGTAGCCCGTCGCGTACCTCAGGTGCTCCAGGGCCTTCGACCGGGCCGCCTCCGCCCCGTCCACCCTAGAGCTCCCCCTTCGAGACCAGATCCATCAACGCCCCGACGCTCTCCGGGGAGAGCTTCTCCCCGCTCTCCTCGTCGATGATCTCAAGGACCTTCTCCATCGGCATGGCCTCGCGGTAAGGCCTGTTCTGGGAGAGCGCGTCGAAGACGTCGGCCACGGCCAGGATGCGGTCGGGCTGGGCCAGGTGCTCCCCGGTGATCCCGCGGTGGTAGCCCGAGCCGTCCAACTTCTCGTGGTGGTTGGCGGCCATCTCGGCGATGCCGCGGAACGGCGCCGCGCGCGTCAGCACCTCGCAGGTCAGACCAGGATGCCTTTTTACCCTCTCGAACTCGTCCTCCGTGAGCGGCCCGGGCTTGTCCAGGATGCGGTTCGAGATACCGAGCTTGCCGATGTCGCGCAGGAGTCCGGCCCGCTTCAGGTCGCGCACCGCCCCCTCGGGCAGCCCCACGTGCTCCGCGATCTTCGCCGCCGCCCGCGCAACGCCCTCGGAGTGGCGGAAGGTGAAAGGAGATTTGGCATCTATGATCCTGGCGAACGCGTGAGCCGTCAGGTCCAGCCACTCGGGCGCCGCCATTATGACGCGATCCGCAGGCTCCATAAGTGAGACCGAGCGCGCGAGGTCGGGCTCGCCCAAAGCCTCCCACAGCTCCCCCATGCGCGCCTCCGCCACGAAGACGTCCACGAGATCGGGGTCGAACCACTCCCCGCGGCGCTTGCGGGCGATCTCCTCCGCCCCGACCGGCCCGTAAGCGGTGTAGAAGACCTCGACCGTCTGTGCCAGGCCGCAGATGCGCGCCAGCAGCGGTATCTCCTCGCCCTTCATGCCGTCCGGGTGGCCCGCCCCGTTCCAGTGCTCGTCGAGGGCGCGGATGGCCCTGGCCGTCTCTTCTGGGAATCCGATGGAGCGCGAGATCTCAGCCCCCCTCTCGCACCGGATCTCCACGAGGTTTCGCGCCGCCTTCGGTCCCTCGATGCCCACCGCGAGGAAGCGGCGCGCCTTGGACCACAACGACCCTTCCGGGCTCACGTTACGCGCCACGTACAAGAAGGCGTTGGGCAACCGGCTCCAGTCCGTGGTCTTCAACGCCTTTTTTGCCCGAAAATCGTCCGATTCGAAGAGAGCCGCGACCTTCGAGGAGTTCGAGGAGCACCCCGCGTCCTTTAGGAGGAGGGCGTAGAACAGCGCCGAACGCTCCTCCTCGGAGAGCCGCAGCCGCTGCGCTACCTTCATCCCTATAAAGCAGGACCTCAGAACGTGCCCCGCAGCCTGCCCCTCGGCCATATCCAGCACGTACGAGAGCGCCGACAGTACCTCGGAGAGCTTGACGGTCCCGTCTTCGACCGCCCTGTGACCCGGCCCTGCCTCCAACGAGTTAGCTCCCTTTACCCAAAATGTCTTTCCACCTCTCTGGAGATTATCGTCCTAACGCCCCGAAACCTTTAGCCCCGGACGGTGCGGTAATGCGACACGGGACCGCAAGAAGCCTCCTTCAAGCCCGCACCGCGCGGCACGAACGAGCCAGGGTTTTGAAGACATGCCTTCGAGGGGCTGCTGGGACGAGCGTTTCGGGAGCCCGCACCGGGGGAAGGGGTTCCGGAGGTAGATCCCAATGCAGGAAGGACACGCATGAAAAAGAAGCTCCTAGTCCTCTTCGTGGTCGCCCTCGTCCCGTTGTCGGGCGCGGTGGCTTGCGGAGGGGTGGAAGAAGAGATTCGCCAGCGGGCGCAGGACGAGGTGGACAAGGGCAGGCAACGCGTCGAGCAGGAGATCGACAAGGGCCGAACGCGGGTGGAGCAGGAGGTCACGCAGCGCGTGGGCGATGGGGCCCGCGAGGCCGAACAGCGGGTCAGGGAAGGCGTGCAGCAGGGCAGGGAGCAGCTGGAAGGAGGAGGACAGTAGCACGGATCGGGATGGAAGCGTCCGGCAGTCTCGGACGCCTCCATCCCTGCTCGAAAGTCGGGCTGGGCGCTACAGAAAGGCCGGTACGACCTCGCCCTTGATCAGGTCCGCGTTGTGCTCGCGCTCGCGGATGACGGCCCAGCGGTCGCCCTTGACCATCACTTCTGCGGCGCGTGGCCTGGAGTTGTAGTTGGAGGACATGGAGAACCCGTAGGCGCCGGCCCCCATGAGGGCGAGCAGGTCGCCCTCGGCGGCGTCGGGGAGCTCGCGGTCCCGGGCCAGGTAGTCGCCCGACTCGCACACCGGCCCGACCAGGTCGGCCTGAAGCGATCCCGAGCCGTTCTCCTTTACGGCGCGAACCTCGTGGTGGGCGTCGTAGAGGGAGGGTCGGAGGAGATCGTTCATGCCCGCATCGGCGACCAGGAAGCTTTTGGCGCCGCTCTTCTTGCGATAAACCACGCGCGTCAGCAAGACGCCCGCGTTCCCGGCGACGTAGCGGCCCATCTCGCACAGGATCTTCGCGCCCGTCGCCTCCAGGGAGGGCCGGATGGCGTCGATGTACTCCTTCGGGGCGGGGACGTCCTCGTCCTTGTAGCGTATCCCCAGGCCCCCGCCGATGTTGAAGTACTTGATGTCGAAGCCGCGGCGCTTGAGCTCCTCGATCAGCCCCGCGCTCTTCTCGATGGCCTCGGCGTGGGGCGCGATCTTCGTGATCTGGGACCCTATGTGCTGGTGGATCCCCAAAAGGTCGACGCACCCGTAAGACCCGATCTTCTCGGCGAGCCCGAGGGCCTCGTCTATGGGGATGCCGAACTTGCTCTCGCCCTGCCCGGTCGAGATGTGGGCGTGCGTCCCCGGGTCGACGTCCGGGTTGATCCTCAGGGAGACCCTCGCCCTCTTCCCGAAGCGCCCCGCGATCTCCTCGAGCCGCTCCAACTCCGAGGCCGACTCGACGTTGAAGAGCAGGATGCGCTCCCCGAGGGCCGCCATGATCTCCTCCTCCGTCTTCCCGACCCCGGCGAAGACGACCTTCTTCGGGTCGAACCCGGCCTTCATCGCCCTGTAGAGCTCGCCGCCGGAGACGATATCCGCCCCCGCCCCGAAGGAGGCCAGGGCCCTCAACACGGAGAGGTTACCGTTCGCCTTGACCGCATAGCAAACCAGGTGGTCGAGGCCGGAGAAAGCCTCCTCGAGCTCGCGGTAAGCCCTCTCCAGGGCCGCGTGGCTGTAGACGTAAACCGGGGAGCCTACGCTCTCCGAGATCTCCGCGAGGGCGACGCCTTCGCAACGGAGGCCGCCCTCCCCGTAATAGAAGTCGTCCAAAACCTACCTCCTCTAGCTTGGCGTACCCTGAAGAGGCGCTCCCGCGTCCCTTGTATGCTATGTTCTCCGGTCCCCGGGGTCCGAAACCCCGCGAGAAGCCCCCGGACTCCTGGAATATACTGCGTGCGGTAGTCCCGTGCGACGTAAGGGAGAGATGAAAAGCCGCAGAGAGAGCCCCGAGACCCAAAGAGCCCCGCTGGTCCTCAACCCCGTGCTGGAGGGCATGGGCGCCTACCCGCTGGTGCGCCTCGAAGAGCGCAGGGCGGAGCTCGAAGAGGGGGGCGCGAAGCTCTTCGACTTCGGCGCCGGCGACCCCCGCGAGCCGACCGACGAGGGAATTCGCCAAGCCCTCATAAACGCCGTTCCGGAGGTCAGCCGCTACCCGAGCGCCGCGGGCACCAGGGGTCTCCGCGAGGCCTTTGTGGGCTACATGAACCACCGCTTCGGCGTCGAGCTCGACCCGGGCACGGAGGTCCTCCCCGCCTCGGGCTCCAAGGAGGCGGTCTTCCACGCGCCCCTGGCCTTCCTGCACCCCTCCCACGAGAGGCGCGGCGTCGCCTACGGCACGCCCGGCTATCCCGTCTACGAGCGCGGCACGGTCTTCGCGGGCGGCGAAACCCTCCCGATAAAGCTCAAAAAGGAAGACGGCTTCTTGCTGCCGGTGCGCGAGATCGACCCGGAGAAGACGAGGGCGGTCTGGATCAACTACCCCCACAATCCGACCGGCGCGACGGCGGACCTCTCGTACCTGGAAGAGCTGGCGGCCTTCTGCCAAGAGCACGACATCCTCCTCTTCTCGGACGAGTGCTACAACGACGTCTACTCCGGCGAGGCCCCGCCCTCCATCCTCGAGATAACGAAGAATCGGACCCTCGCCTTCGTCTCCCTCAGCAAGCGAAGCGGCATGACGGGCTATCGCTCGGCGATGATGGCCGGGGATCCCGAGCTTATCGCCGCCCTCAAGAAGATGCGCCCCTCCATCGGCGCCGCGAGCCCGGGCTTCGTCTACGAGGCCGCGACCGCCGCTTGGCGCGACGATGCCCACGTCGACGCGCGCAACCGCGTCTTCACCGAGAAGCGCGAGGTTTTCGCCCGCTTCTTCGAACAGGCGGGCCTGCGCTGGACGCACACGGCCGCGAGCCTCTACCTCTGGGCCGAGGTGCCCGAGGCCTACGGCGGGGACGACGAGGCCTACGCCCTCAAGCTCCTCGAAGGGGGAATACTGGTCGCGCCCGGCTCCTCGTTCGGGCCAGGCGGCGAGGGCTACTTCCGCGTCGCCCTCGTCCCCAGGCTGGAGGAGTGCAAGGAAGCGGTGGAGCGTTGGGAAGGGTTGCTCC
>JADDPR010000034.1 GCA_016781775.1 Rubrobacter sp.
AGGGCCGAGTAGGGGCGACTTCGGAGTTCACCGACTTGACCTTTTGGGGGGTGATCTCGTTCGTTCTCGCCGTATTGAGTTTCTTCGGGATGAGGGAGAAGCGACGAAGGAGCCAAGCGCCCCGCGCCGAGTGAAGGCATGGTACTCCACGCGGAGATAGCCACCCCATAATACTGGCGGGGCGTATTATGTCCCGCCGCCGTACCGCCCTCGGACCGGGGGGCGCTGAGTTTCCGGGAACGGGTCTATTAGCGGAAGGTCGCTGGATAGGCGCGGCTGCTAGTCCCCCATCCCGGCCAGCTCGCTCGGGTGGTAGACGCCCAGGGCCGCGGCCAGGGCACGGATCGTGGTCCGCGTGGGGTGCGGGGTGTGGCCCCTCTCTATGCGCATGACGGTGTGCTCCGCCACACCCGCCCTCTCGGCCAGCTCCCTCTGGTTCAGGAACGCCTCCTCGCGCAGCCTCCTCAGCTTATCCCCGTCCGCCACGAGCCTTCTAGCCACCCCCTACCCCCCGAAGATCCGCCTCCACCAGGACCGCCTCTGAGCCTCACCGCTCCGCTCCCCATCCTCCGCCCCTCCGGCCTCGTGCGCAGGCTCCTGTGCGTACTCCTGGCCGTTCTGGGGGGCCTCCACAAGCTCGGGGACGCGCTCGGTAAGGGCCATGATGATGTGGTCGCGGCGCCTGATCTCCTCGTCGCGGGTGGCGACGATCTCCTTGAGGTACGCCACCTCCCCCCGCAGCTCCTCGACCAGTTCCGGGTCGGGGGCGTCCGCCCGCCTGTAGACTGCCGGCCCGTCCGCTCGCGAACGGTCGTCTGACCGTTCACCCGAGTCTGTACCTGAACGTTCACTTGAACATTCGTGGACCTTTGATCGACCGTTCGGCAACTGGTCGGGAGAGAGGAGCACAAACACTCGCCCTTCGTGATCCTTCTCCTTGAGGTACTTGCCCCGGTGCATCCGGCCGCGGATAGCCTCCACCGTCACCCCAAGGGCCTCCGCGGCCTCCTGAACGGTCATGCGAACGGTCGCACCTGTTCGTTCGGTAGTGATTCTCATAAGGCCAAGATAGTCTTCCGCAAACGTTTGGTGAAGACCGAATCGCACGGGGCGCAAGATGTTGCGCTACGTACTAGAAGGAACACGACGTAGGCCTATCGTCGTGCTGGCCTGTGTCTACTAAGGCTCACGCCCAAAGCGAGGAGCGAAGCCTGTTGAAGGCGTGTGAATTGTGGCTCCGTCACGTAGGATTAGGGGCAGGACAACGTAAAGCGCCCGACCCCCGTGGACGACCAATCTCGAGGGGCCGGGCAGAACTAGGAGAAGCAACTATGGGTAGTTTACTTCCCGCTAGGGCTGAATCGTACCCCAGCCTAGCGGATTATTCACCCCCGGTAATGGTGACGGGCGCACTCTCCGAGCCACACCGCCGGATGCTAATTGAGGAATCGGGCATAGACGCGGCACTCGTTGAGGAGCGCGGCTACTTCACCGCTCGCCGTACCGCCGAGGTCCCGCCCGTATTCAGCACCAGACAGAGGCGCAGGGGACTCGTGATACCGATGTTCTCACCTGAAGGTATTACGCGGTCCTCCCAGCTCCGCCCCGACAAGCCCATGAAGGACAAGAAGGGCAAGCCCGCAAAGTACATGACGCCTACGGGCGTTGGCAACATCATCGACGTACACCCACGGAATAAGGAAGCGGTCACGGACTCGTCCGTAGACTTGTGGATCACGGAGGGCGTCAAGAAGGGCGATGCCATGACCACTCATGGGCTATGCGCCATCTCGCTCGCCGGAGTCTGGTGCTGGTGCGTACCGAAGACGAAGGCTAAGGAGCTACTTCCCGATTGGGAGCACGTCGCGCTACATGGGCGCGAGGTCTTCGTGGTCTTTGATTCGGACGTGATGGTCCAGCCGAACGTAGAGCAAGCCCTAGAACGCTTCGTAACGGCCCTAGAAGGCCGTGGGGCGTCCGTACGGGTGGTCTACCTACCCGATGCCCCGGACGGCTCTAAGGTGGGCGTAGACGACTACCTCGTGTCGGGTGGAACGGTGGAGGACCTCTACGGTATGGCTCGCCCGTTCGACCGGGGCGACTACGCAAAGACGCGGCTATCCCGAGACGAGAAGCTGCGCGCCGCCGTCGGGGGCCTGCGGGCCAAGTGGAAGAATCACGAATGGAAGACTAAGGGTAGAGCGAGGGGTACGTGCCGCGACTTGGTGAGGGCGTTTATCGAGGAAGCGGAGCAACGCGGCGAACTTGTAGCGGGTGGTATACGGGTGTCACCTTCACAGCTCCAGCTTGCGGAGCGGACGGGCGTACAGAGAGTCACCGTCCGCGACGCTCTGCCGAAACTGGAGAGCGTTGAAGGATTTATTCAACGCGAAGATCGTAAGGATAAGGCCATCCACGAACCGGATTCGTACATCTTGCTCGTGGATACCGTGACATACCTAGCCCACCACGGTAACGATTCCCCCTCTCAGGATGCTTCTCCCGCTTCACGTTCTGCTGTTTCCAACGCTTCCCTTGACCACGCTGCCTCTCTCCATAGTGGGCTAGGTATGTCACGCAACGATTGTGACAAAGCGGCGCAAGCCGTGGCCCTCCAAGAGCTAAAGCGGCTGCGGTGGTCCTACACGATGCGCGTACCGACGCCCGAGGGCGACGTGTACGAGTACGTCGAGCGGATCGGCAAGATAAGCGGCGAAGCCTTTGAGAAGCTCCTAGAACTGGGTGGCGATGCCCACGTCTCCGAGGTCATAAGGGCGATGGATCGCACCGACCGCCCGAGCCGCTTCATCGACCGCATCGCCTCCCCCTTGGAGGCGTTCGGCATGATCCGCATAACCGAAGATCGGCGGCTTGTGGTGCTGCCCGAATGGGCGGCTAACCTGGGCCTCGCTCGTGAGATGGGCGGGGAGTACGTGGCGGAGCGGCTCACCAAAGAGCGCCACGAGCGCCTACGTGGAGGCTTCCAGCTTGCCCTACGCCGTGGCAAGCGCCAGCCCCAGCCGGAGGCCCCACCCGTCGAGGCGGACGGCTACATCGAGGACCTGGAGCGCGTCGAGGAGGTCCCCGTCGAGGACGAACACGACCACGATCTAGCATGCGATTGCATAGATTGCTCTATCCCGGCTCCGCGATATGCCGTGCCATACGGTATGCGGGCCGCGTAGGGCGATTCTCCGGGAGATTTAGGGCACGCAGAGGCCACGTTCGGCCTACTTCCGCCGCAAGCCGCTATTAGGCTGCACATCACCCTTCACGGGGCGGTACGCAGCCCGAGACGTGCCGTATAGGGGAGCTGGGGCGATGCCGCTCATGTTCTGTACGATGGTTTACTGTTGACAAGTAAGGAATTTCGGGGAGAAATAACCCGCATAATTCGGAGCAGATAGGTTAGCGTTTCCCGGTTCTCACGTTCGTATCAATATCCCGAATGTGCCGCAAACATCGGTAGGTACGCCGGTGAACCACACCGCGCACATCGCGCACTGCAAGCGCTACGCTGCCAGGACTAGGAATAACGCGTAGGACGGCGCGAGCGCTCGCACCATCTAGACTGCAGTGAACCACCAATATCTTGCATCTTTATTCGAGACCACAA
>JADDPR010000464.1 GCA_016781775.1 Rubrobacter sp.
CTCCCTACATTAGTATAGGACCCGACGAGGTCGAGGCGTACGTCGTGCACCTCAAGGACGGGCGCGACATGGCAGACTCCTCCAGGAAGAACCACTTGGCCGTCTTGCGCAGCTTCTTCCAGACGATCTCGAGGAGGCTGGAGTTGCCCGATCCCACGCGCTCCCTCGACGAGGTGCGCTTCCACCAAAAGACGCCCAAGCGGAGCTACCTCACCAAGCGCGAGGCCGAGGTCCTCCTCTCAACCATCGAGAAACAAGCAACGACCGCGACGAACGACAATGAGGAGCTGGCGTCCGTGGGCTCGGCCCGCAAGGCGGCCTTGGACCGCGCGTTGGCCGCTCGCGACCACGCTGCCATCTGCGCCATGATCTACGCGGGCCTGAGGATCGAGGAGACGACGGCGCTCGGGACGGGCGACGTCTCCTTCGCCCGCGGAGAGGAGCAGGTGAGGGTAGCGAAGGGCAAGGGCAATAAGGAGCGCGTGGTGCCGATGAGCCCGAAGCTCAAAAGGTCTTTGAGGCGTTACTTGAAGGTCCGCGAGGAGCTGGCCCTTCCCGGACAGTCCCCTCCTTCTCACCTCTTCCTCAACGAGAAGGGAGGACGCGTCACCGAGAACACCGTGAGGCGGCGGCTCTACGGGTGGGTCCGGAAGAGCGGGCTGAAGAAGGCCGACGTGAAGCCCCACGACCTCAGGCGCACGTTCGGCACGTGGTTCCTCCAGGCCAACCCCGGCCACGTCAGGGAGCTCGCCGAGCTGATGGGACACTCCGACCTCTCGCAGGTGATGAAGTACGCCCTCTCCGACGAGAAGCGCGCCAGAGCCGGGGTGGCGAGGCTGTGATCGGGCCGCCCCGGCCGCCGCTCGGCTGTCCGCGAGCCGAGGACGAGCTATACTATGCACTCCTCTGCCCCGGGAGGGGCGCCGGTTCCGCCGTAGGCCGGGGTTCATCACCCCCTCACCTCTCCTCGACAAGCCCTTCGAATCCTAAGCCTCCTCAAGCTGCGCCAGTACGCCCCCGCCGGGGACGCTGGCGCCCTCGCCGTAAGGCAGCGAAACCACCACACCTTCGTGGGGCGCCGCTACCGAGTGCTCCGTCTTCATCGCCTCGAGGACCAGGAGGATCTGACCCTCCTCGACCTCGTCGCCCTCGCTCACCAGCACCTTCACCACCGTGCCCGGCATCGGCGCCGTCAGGCTCGCGCCGCCCGCGTCTCCCCCGCCCGGCCCCGCGTCGTCTACGTCGGGCGCCGACGGCTTGGACAGCCGGTAGCTCTCCCCGCCCAACGAGACCGAGACGTGCGCGCCGTTAAGCGCGAAGCCCCCCGCGACGTACCGACCGTCCACCCTGACCTGGATCCCGCCGTCCCGCACGGAGAGCACCTCGACGGTGGCTTCGTGACCGTCCAGCCGCATCTTCAAGGCCCCGCCCCTCGAACGCTCGGCCTCGACCTCGTGCTCCTCCTCGCCCGCCCGGTAACGGAGGCGGATCGCCCCGCCCAGGCGCCAGGGCCCGGCCGAGAACGGGTCGTTTTGCTTCTCGGTCGAGGATCGCGACAGCTCCCCCGCCGCCGCGAGAAAGACGGCCTCTTTCGGGGGGGAGGGGGCAGGTGACGCCACGGTGAGCTCGTGCTCAACCAAGAATTCGGTGGTGGTCTCTCCGGCCCCGAAAGAAGGATGATCGGCGATGCGGCGCAGCAGCGGCAGGTTCGTCGGCACCCCGAGGACCGAGTAGTCTCGGAGCGCCCGGCGGAGCCGCGGGACGGCCTTCTCCCGGTCCTGGGCGAAGACGATGAGCTTGGCGATCATCGGGTCGTAGTGGAGCGAGACCTCGTCGCCCGTCTCGACGCCGGCGTCGTTGCGGACGCCGGGCCCTTCGGACGGGGCGAAGAGGAGGAGTTTGCCACCCGCGGGCAGGCCCGTGCCCTCCTCTTCGGCGTAGAGACGCATCTCTATCGCGCCGCCCCTCAGCACGACGTCGTCCTGCGAGACCGGGAGCCGCTCCCCGGCGGCGACGGCGAGCTGGAGGTGGACGAGGTCGAGGCCCGTCACGAGTTCCGTGACCGGATGCTCGACCTGCAACCTCGCGTTCATCTCCAAGAAGTAGAAATTCCCCTCCTCGCCGCTGAGGAGGAACTCGACCGTGCCCGCGTTCCGGTAGCCCGCCTCTCGCGCTAAGCGCACCGCAGCGGCGCAGATTCGCTCCCGAAGCTCGTCGCTCAGGATCGGGGAGGGGGCTTCCTCGACTACCTTCTGGTGGCGGCGCTGTATGGAGCACTCGCGCTCGTAAAGGTGGACTACGTTGCCGTGACGGTCGCCGATTACCTGCACCTCGACGTGCCGCGGTCTCTCGACGAGCTTCTCCAGGAACACCGACCCCTCTCCGAACGCCGACTCGGCCTCCCTCTTCGCGCTCCGGACGGACTCGACGAGGTCCTTCGGATCGTGCACGGGGCGCATGCCGCGTCCCCCTCCCCCGGCGCTCGCCTTGACGAGGACGGGGTACCCGATCCCTTCGGCCTCCCTCGCGAGGCGCTCCTCGCTCTCGTCTTCGCCCGCGTAGCCGGGGACGGTGGGCACGCCGGCCTCCCGCGCAAGCTCCTTGGCCCGCACCTTGTCCCCCACCTTCTCCATGGCCTCGGGCGGCGGCCCGACCCAGGTGGCCCCCGCCTCCTCTACCGCGCGCGCGAAGGCCGCGTTCTCGGAGAGGAAGCCGTACCCCGGATGAACGGCTTCGGCCCCCGATTCCTTGATGACCTCCACGATCCGCTCGACGTTCAGGTAACTCTCGGCCGCCCCTGGTGGGCCCAACAGGTAGGCCTCGTCGGCGAGGCGGACGTGCATCGCCCCCTCGTCGGCCTCCGAGTAGACGGCGACGGCCTCTATCCCTAGCTCCCTGCACGCGCGGATGATGCGCACGGCTATCTCGCCCCGGTTCGCGATCAGCAGCTTGTCAAAGCTCACGACTCCTCCCTCCAGGCGGGCTCGCGTTTCTCCAGAAAGGCGCCCAACCCTTCCTGGCCCTCCTCCCCCGTGCGCAACTCGGCGATGAGCCGCGCCGTGATCTCCCGGACCTCGCCCACCGGCGCCTCCTCAAGCTCCCGAAGGAGGCCCTTCGTGGCGGCTAAAGCCCCGGGGCCGCCCGCGAGCAGCCCTGCGACCTTCTTTCGCACCGCCCCGTCGAGGTCGTCTCCGACGACGACCTCGTGGACGAGCCCGATCTCGCGGGCCCTCGCGGCATCGAAGCGCTCCCCGGTCAGGAACAACGCCCTGGACTGGGAGGGTCCGATCTTGCGCAACACGAACGGGGCGATGGTCGCCGGGGAGATCCCGAGCCTCACCTCCGTGAACGCGAAGACCGTCTCCTCCTCCGCCACCGCGACGTCCGCCGCCGCGACGAGCCCCACCCCCCCGCCGATCGCCGCCCCTTTGATGCGCGCCACGACCGGCTTGGGGCAGCCCTCGACGGCGGCGAACATCGCCGCTAAAGCCCTCGCGTCCTCCCTGTTCTCCTCGTAGGAGAAGCGCGCCGTCTCCCTCATGTACCCGATGTCCGCCCCCGCGCAGAAACGGTTGCCCTCACCCGTCAGCACCACCACCCGTACGCCGTCGTCCTCCGCCAGCTCCTCCACGGAGCGCCTGATCTCCCCGATGAGCGCGGCGTTCAGGGCGTTGCGAGCGTCGGGACGGGCGAGCGTCACCGTGGCGACCCCGTCCCGACGCTCGATCGTCAGGCATTCGTAACCCGTCACGCGATCACATCCTGAAGATGCCGAACTTGGTCTCTTCGAGCGGGGCGTTGGCGGCGGCGGAGAGGCCTAAAGCCAGGGCCATCCTCGTGTCGGCCGGGTCGATCACGCCGTCGTCCCAGAGCCTCGCCGTCGAGTGGTAAGGGTTCCCCTCCCTCTCGTACTTCTCCAGGATCGGCTCCTTGAACTCCTCGCGCTCCTCGTCGCTCATCCCCCCGCCGTCGCGCTCGGCGGCCTCCTCCCGCACGGTGAGCAGCACGTTCGCCGCCTGAGGGCCGCCCATCACGCTTATGCGCGCGTTCGGCCACATGAAGAGGAGGCGCGGGCCGTAGGCGCGGCCGCACATGCCGTAGTTGCCCGCCCCGAAACTACCCCCGATGATGACGGTGAACTTCGGGACTTCTGCGTTGGCGACGGCCATCACGAGCTTCGCCCCGTCCTTGGCGATGCCGCCGTTCTCGTACACCTTGCCTACCATAAAACCTGTGATGTTCTGCAGGAAGACCAGCGGTATCCCCCTGGAGGCGCAGAGCTCTATGAAGTGGGCCCCCTTCAGGGCGCTCTCGGAGAACAGGATGCCGTTGTTGGCCAGGATGCCCACGGGGTGGCCCATGATGCGGGCGAAACCGCACACCAGCGTCTCCCCGTAGCGCGGCTTGAACTCGTGCATGCGGCTTCCGTCCACGATCCGGGCGATGACCTCCCTGACGTCGTAGCTCCGGCGCGGGTCCTCGGGGACGACGCCGTAGAGCTCGGCCGGGTCGTAGAGGGGCTCCTCGGGCTCCTCCACCGTCCACGGCACGGTCTTTCGTCTGTCCAGGTTCGCCACGATCTGGCGCACGATCGCCAGGGCGTGCTCGTCGTTCTCCGCGAGGTGGTCGGCGACGCCGGAGAGGCGCGTGTGGACGTCGGCCCCACCGAGGTCTTCGGCGCTCACCTCCTCGCCGGTGGCGGCCTTGACGAGGGGAGGGCCGCCCAGAAAGATCGTGCCCTCCCCCTTCACGATCACGACCTCGTCGCTCATCGCCGGCACATACGCACCTCCGGCCGTGCAACTGCCCATGACGGCCGCGATCTGCGGTATCCCCTTCGCGCTCATCCTGGCCTGGTTGTAGAAAATGCGCCCGAAGTGCTCGCGGTCCGGGAAGACCTCATCCTGCAGCGGCAAAAACGCCCCGCCCGAATCCACGAGGTAGACGCACGGCAACCCGTTCTGCTCGGCGACCTCCTGCGCCCGGAGGTGCTTTTTGACGGTCATCGGGTAGTAGGTGCCGCCCTTGACGGTCGCGTCGTTCGCCACGATAAGGACCTCGCGCCCGGAGACGCGCCCGATCCCGGTGACGATCCCGGCTGCGGGGACCCCGCCGTCGTACATGCCGTAGGCGGCCAAAGGCGAAAGCTCTAGGAAGGCGGTCCCGGGGTCCAGGAGCTCGTCTATGCGGTCGCGCACGAGCATCTTGCCGCGATCCTCGTGCCGCTGGCGGGCCTTCTCGCTCCCCCCACGCCGGGCCTCCCCCATCCGCTCGCGCAGCTCCTCCACCAGACCCTCGTAGGCCCTGGCGTTCTCCTCGAACCCCTCGCCGCCCCGCGAGACGAGTCTCCTTATGGTGCTCACGATGCCCCCGCCGTCAGGTGCCCGCATATGCCGGCCTTCATGACCTGCCCCGGCAGCTCGTGTCCCAGAAGTTCCTCCAGTAATCGCGCGCAGCTTATGAGGGCTTCGAGATCCACCCCGGTCTCCACCCCCATCTCGTGCAGCATGTGCACGAGGTCCTCCGTGGGTATGTTTCCCGTCGCCCCCGGCGCGTAGGGGCTGCCCCCGAGGCCGCCCACGCTCGCGTCGAAGCGGTCCACCCCCGCCTCGAGGGCGGCGAGGACGTTCGCAAGCCCCATCCCGCGCGTGTTGTGGAAGTGGAGCCTTAAGGGGACGTCCGGGTAGCGTTCCCCGTACGCCCGCGAAAGCTCGCCGACCTGCGTCGGGTAGGCCATCCCCGTGGTGTCGCCGAAGGTGACCTCCTCGACCCCGATCCCTATCAGCCGCCCGCAAAGTTCGAGGACGCGCTCCGGCGCGACTGCGCCCTCGTAGGGGCAGCCGAACGCCGTGGAAAGAACGGCGACGAACGGGATTTCGGCCCCGAGCACTACCTCCGCCACCCGCGCGGCCTGTTCCAGGGACTCCTCGACGCTCATGCGCACGTTGGAGCGGTTGTAGCCTTCGGTGGCCGCGAGGAAGACCTGGATCTCGTCCGCCCCGGCCTCGACCGCGCGCCGCGCGCCCTTCTCGTTCGGAACGATGGCCGAGTAGGTTACCCCCGGCCTGCGGTCGAGGCCCGCGAACACCTCGGCCGCGTCGGCGAGGACGGGGATGGCCTTGGGGCTAACGAAGGAGGTCGCCTCGATCTCCTTGAGGCCCGCGTCGGCAAGGCAGCCTATGAGGCGGAGCTTGTCCTCGGTCGGGAGGGTAGCGGCCTCGGCCTGCAGGCCGTCGCGGGGCCCGACCTCCTTCACCTTGACTGTGCGAGGAAGGTCGCTCATCGCTTTGCTGCTTTGCTTGCTTCTTGCTGGCGGAGAACTTTTCTCTGGATTTTGCCCGAGGGCGTCATCGGGAGCTCCCGAACGAACTCGACCTCGCGCGGATACTCGTGCGTGCCGAGGCGGCTCTTGACGAGGTTCTGCAACTCCGTGGCGAGGTCCTCGCTTTCGCTACGCCCCTCGTGCAGGATCACGAACGCCTTCACGATCTCGCCGCGCGTCTCGTCGGGCTTGCCAACCGCCGCTGCCATCTGCACGTCGCGGTGCTTGACAAGGGTTTCCTCTATCTCCGCCGGACCGATACGGTAGCCGGCGGAGCTAATAATGTCGTCGTCCCGCCCCACGAAGTGGAAGAACCCTTCCTCGTTGACCGATGCGAGGTCTCCGGTCATCAGCCAGTCGCCGACGAACTTCTTCTCGGTGGCCTCCTCGTTGTTCCAGTAGCCCAGCATCATCACGGGGTCGGGGCGCAGGACCGCGACCTCCCCCACCTCGCCCGCCGGGAGCTCCCTCCCGTCCCCGTCGACGACGGCGACTCGGTGGCCGGGGACGGGGCGGCCCATCGAGCCGGGCTTGGCTGGCATGATGACACTACAGTTCGAGAGCACCAGGTTGCACTCGGTCTGCCCGTAGAACTCGTTGATGTGGATGCCCAACCCCTCCTTCGCCCAGTTAAACGTCTCCTCGCCGAGCGGCTCCCCTCCGCAAGCCAGGGTCTCGAGCTCCAGCTCCCACCGCTCCCGGGGCCGGGAGATGGCACGTAACATCTTGAGGGCCGTCGGCGGAAGGAAAGCGTTTCGCACGCCCCAGCGCTCCATGATGCCGAAGGCGCGCTCGGGGTCGAAGCGGGTCATGCGGTGGGCGACGACGGGGAGGCCCCAGTGGAGCGCCGGGAAGAGGACGTCGAAGAGGCCCCCGATCCAGGCCCAGTCCGCCGGCGTCCAGAAGAGGTCGCCCTTCCGGGGGGCCAGATCATGAGGGAGACTCACTCCGGGTAGATGCCCGAGCAGGATGCCGTGCCCGTGCAGGGCGCCCTTGGGGGACCCCGTGGTACCGGAGGTGTAGATAATAATCGCTGGGTCTTCCGGTTGGGTCGCGACCGGTTCGAAGCGTGACGACGCCTGCCGAACCAACTCGTCGAGCGCGTGCGCGCCGGGGCGCTCGCCGTCGGCCAAGACGATGTGCCGCAGGTCCGTCAACTCCTCGCACAACCCGGAGGCAACGTCGAAATGCTCTACGTCGGTGACTAGTACCTTGGCCGCGCTGTCGGCGAGCCGATAACGCAAGGCGTCTTCCCCGAAGAGTGCGAACAACGGGACGGCGACGGCGCCCAGCTTGTAGGTGGCGATGTGGGATACAGCCACCTGCGGGGACTGCGAGAGCAGCACGGCCACCCTGTCGCCGCGTTCTACACCCAAGCCCCGCAGGGCGTTAGCGAAACGGTCTGAGGCGCGCTTGAGCTCCGAGAAACTCCACTTCTCTGTTCCGGCGTCCCCACGGTCGTAGATGATGGCCAGCCTGCCCTTGTCCCCGGCGTGGCGGTCGCAGACGTCAACGCCCATGTTGTAGCTCGAGGGAAGGTCCCAGGCGAACCGCTGGTTAAGCGCTGCGTAATCGAGGCCCCTCGGTATTTGCGAGGTGAGCGACTTCCAAAAATCCAACACTGTCAACCTTTCTTGGTCGTCGACCAGCCCTGAAGGTTGCCCGTTCCGGCGATCGGGCCACGCATCGGTGCGCCGCGACGCTCGCTACTATCGACCCGCCGCCGAGGTCCCTCGCCGACCGGTGGCTCGGACGGGACGAGCACCGGAGCCATTGGCCGCACGAGGGGGCAGCGGGCGCTTCGGACACCATCCGTGAGGAGCCCCTCTAGAGCGCCGGGGCTTGCACGTGGTACTCGCTGGTCCCTTGGAAAGCCGCACCGACACGGAACAGGGTCGCCTCGTCGAAGGGGCGGCCGATGATCTGCATCCCGACCGGGAGCCCCTCGTCGTCGTAGCCGCAAGGCACGGCGAGCGACGGGAGCCCGGTCAGGCTCGGCACCCCGGTGAACTGCATTATGGCGGCCAGCATGTCCTCCTCCACGCCGTTCTCGATCATGACGCTCATCTCGCCGACGCGCGTGGCGGTGAACGGCAGCGTCGGGCAGATGAAGACGTCCACGTCCTTGAACGCCTCCATGAACTCCCGCCGGAGCAGGCTGCGGTAGCGCTGGGCCTGGATGTAGTGGGTGGCGAGGTGCATCTCGCCGATCTCCAGGAGGAGCCGGACGTCGTCGCCGTAATCCTCTGGCCGCTCCCGGAGCCAGCGTTGGTGGTAGGTGCTCGGCTCGCACGACTCGACGGTCAGCTGCGCAGAGATGTTGCCGTGGATGTGCCCGATCTCCACGTCGACGACGGAGGCGCCAAGCTTTTCGAGCACGCCGAGCGCTCCCCGTACGGCGTCGTGCACGGGAGGCTGCAGGTGGTCGAAGAAGTAGCCGGGAACGATCCCGATGCGAATCCCTTCAACGCCCCGCCCGAGGTCGGCGGTGTAATCGGCGACGGGGACCGCGGCCGAGCCGGCGTCTTTGGGGTCGTGGCCGGCGATAGCCCCGAACATGATGGCGCAGTCCTCGACGGTGCGGGCCATTGGGCCCACGGTGTCCATGCTCCAGGCCAGCGGAACCACACCGTGGTTGCTGACCCGCCCTATGGTGGGGCGGATCCCGACGATGCCGTTGATCGCCGACGGCAGCCGGATGGACCCCCCGGTGTCGGTGCCCAAGGCCCCGAAGCAGAGCCGGGCCGCGACGGCGGCGCCGGACCCACCGCTCGAACCCGCGGGGAACCGGTCCGTGTTCCAGGGGTTACGGACGAACCCGTAGTGCGGATTGGCGGACGTTCCTCCCCAGGCGAACTCGTGCATGTTGGTCTTGCCGATAACGATCGCGCCGGCCCCCTTCAACCGGGCAGCAACGGTGGCGTCCTCTTCGGGGACCCAGTCGGCGAGTACTTTGCTGCCGGCCGTCGTACGGAGCCCCTCGAGCCCGATGTTGTCCTTGAGCCCGACCGGTATGCCGTGCAGCGGTCCGAGTTTGTGCCCGGCGACTATCATCGTCTCGCATGCCTTCGCGACCTGTCGGGCGCCATCCTCGTAGACCGTGATGTAGGAGTTGAGCCGTTCGTCGACGGCGGCGATCCGCTCGAGCGAGGCTTCGACGAGGTCGACGGGCGACACCTGCTTCTCCTCGATAAGGCGGGCGGCCTCGGCCAAGGAGAGCCGCGCCAGGTTTTCGTTAGTCCCGGTCGTGGTCATTCGTTCTCCTCCTGGACGTTCGGATGCGTGAAGACGGTAGCAGGCATGATGGTCCGGTACTCCGGCTTGCTCATCTTCCGGTTGAGTTCGTTGGCGGCGGTTAGCCAATCGCCGAGCTGCGGGGCGAGGAGCGCCTCACGTCCTTCCTCCAACGGGAGACTGGCTAGATCGGCGAGTGTCCGCACGCTTGCCTCGCTAACTTCGATCCGTTCGTTCATGATCGTTCCCTCCTACAACAGGTTGAACCGAACACCAAGATATTCGTGCTGCAAGTCTTTATGACCGAGAGAGCTCTCAGTAGTTCGGCAGCTCGTTCGCCCCGCACGACCAGCCGACGGCCGTGACTCCTCGGAGTCGAGCGCGCGCAACAGGTCCTGTACGCCGGCGGCGCGCCGTGCTGTGCCCGAAGGGCACCTTCTCCGACTCCCCGTAGGCCCTGGGGTCCATCGCGATCGCGCGGTGCTCCCCGCCGAGGGCGCGTCTGCTCCCTCCGCCACACGGCGTGCTCGTGCACCGGCCGCCGACAAAAAGCACGGGCGGCCCATCGGTACCGCTGTCGATGTAGCGGGTCCCTGTGCTCCGTCGCTGGTGGTCACGGTCGGCATCTCCGTCCTCCACGTACTCGCTTACTCAACGTCATCCTCCGCGGGTTGGCGGTCGGTTTCCCGCAGCGGCCTGTTAGAAGGGGTAGGTCGCCAAGCCCAACGCCCCGAGCATGTACCAGGCACCCAGGGCCATGCTCAGGCATCCCAGGACCGGAACCACCCGCTCGAAGTTCCTGGCCACGGGACCGTTCACGATCGCCAGGCCGAATGCGGTCGAAACTAAGGCCATGGAGATCGCCGACCTGGCGGCGAAGATCAGCAGCGCTCCCGCGGCCTGTGCCTTGTCGGGGATGGTCGTGAGCAACAGCAGGGTGAGTCCCCCCGAGCCACCGGTGCCGTGCACGAGCCCGATGCCGTAGGCCGAGAGCGCGGTACGCACCGGCGTGCCGTGGTGGCGGTCGCCCGAGGGGTTTGCGGCGTACGATCGTAGGAAGCGGCGTGAATACCTCTCGTCGTGGGCGTGGTAGGCCCCGTGCCACCACCGGTGGAGCAGCCGGACGGCGAGGAAGACTATCACCGTACCGATAACCACTTCGGTGGTCCGCTGCAACGGTTCGGGCATGGCGCTGCCAAAAATCACGAGCGGCAGGCCCACAGTCGTCAGCGTGGTGCCGTGCCCGAAGCCCCAGCTCAGGCCCATGAAGCTGGCCTTGCGCACCCGCGCGCGATCCTTTTCGGAGGCGGTCAGGGTGGTGACCGCGGCAAGGTGGTCCGGGTCGGAGGCGTGCCTCAGGCCCAGAAAGAGGCCCACGAGCAGGATCACCCACAGCCCTTCGGAACCGTGCATGAAGCCTTCCAGCCAGGCATCTATCGCGCCCACGCGCGCAATCTCCTCCGCCAACGGGCGTCCGATGTTTCGGTTGCTTGACCCACGACCCTACTACGTCAACTCCCTGTCGCCGCGGCGGACTTGACGTTGTACGCGCCGGTCTGCTCGAAGGCGTGTGCCCCTTTCAGCACGGTCTCCTCGTCCCACTTCCTGCCGACGAGCATCATGCCCACGGGCAGGCCCTCGGAAAGGGCGCAGGGGACGTTCATCGCCGGATGGCCGCTCACGTCGAAGGGGGCGGTGTTGGCGATCATTTCCAGGGCCCGGGCGACCCTCACCTCGATGGGGGCATCGGCCGGCGGTATCTCCGTGGCCTTCATCGGGAGGGTGGGCATGAGGAGAAGGTCCACTTCTTCGAGCGCCTCGTCGTAGGCGGCCTTGAGATTGCGGGCGAGGTTCTGCGCCTTGGCGTAGTAGCGCCCCCCGTAGGCGTCGCGCAGGTACTGGCCCATCAGCACGGTGAGCTTGACCGTCTCGGAGAGGTCGTCGGCGTTCAGCTTGCGCCCCCGCCCGTACACGTCCAGCAACGAGGTCGCGTAGTGGCCCTCCCAGTTGGTGCCCATCGAGTTGCCGCGCACCATGAGCTCCGTGGCGCCCTCGATGGCGATGCCGTTCCAAATGTGGATGCCGTCCAGGTGCATTGGGATGGAGACCTCGGAGACCTCCGCGCCCAGCCCCTCGAAGGCTGCCGCCGCCTCGCGAACGGTTTCGTCCACATCGTCCTCCGAGAGCCCCGGCAACCCGAAGCCCTCGGATACCACCCCTATCTTCAACCCTTGTGCGCCGCCGTTCAGGGCGTTCGCGTAGTCCCCGACCTTGACGTTCTTCTGGCGTGGATCCAGGCCGTCTTCTCCGGCCAGCGCGGTGAGGAGCAGGGCCACGTCGGGGACGGTGGCGGCCATGGGCCCGGTGTGATCCAGCGTCAGTTCTATCGGAAAGACGCCAGTGTACGGAACGAGACCGTGCGTGGCCTTGAGACCGTAGACGCCGCACCAGCCGGAGGGCATGCGTATCGAACCGCCCTGGTCCCCGCCTATGGCCATGTCCACCTCGCCGGCGGCGACGAGCGCCGCGCTGCCGCTTGAGGAGCCCCCCGCGGAGCGCGAGTGGTCGTGGGGGTTGAGAACCGGGCCCGTATCGGAGGTGTGGCTGCCGCCGGAGAAGCACAGGTGCTCGCAGACGGCCTTGCCCGCGATCTCGCCCCCCGCGTCCAGGATGCGCGTGACGATGGTCGCGTCGAACTCGGGGACGTACCCCTCGAGCGTTACCGTGCCGTTCATCATCGGGATGCCCGCGACGCAGACGTTGTCCTTGATGGCTATTCGCTTGCCCGCGAGGGGACCGTTCTCTGCGCCCTTGATGGAGCACTTCCAGTACCAGGCATTGAGCGGGTTCTCTTCCGGTCCGGGCCTGTAGCCCCCCGAGCGCGGGTACTTGACGGGCAGCGCGGGCTCGGCGAGCTGATCCAGCCTGGCGTAAGACGCGAGCGTACCTCCTATGAGCCCGGCGTACGAGCGCGCTTCTTCATCGCCCAGACGAAGCCCGAAACCACGTCCTATCTCTTGGAGTTGCTCAGCATTCGGCGGCTTTGGCATCGCTCAGGTCCTTCCTCGCTTCTCTTTCTCTACTCCAGCACGCTCACAGGCACGGCAGGTGACTGATCCTCCGGATCGAAGTCCGCGAAACGGCCTTTGTCAGCCCGCGCTAGGCCGAGGTCCTCAGTGATGGTGGTCGTCCCTCGTGCCCGAGACGAACTCGGATGCCCTCTCGTTTATCTCTTCTTCCGAAAGAAGCCCCCGCTCCTTGACGAGGGCTTCGAACGAGGCCAGCCAGTGGCGGTAATAATTCCACACGGCACGTTCGTCCTCGTCGGATCTTTCCCAACCACCGATCTCCGAGATAAGCCGCTGGCGAAACTCTTCCCAGTCGTAGTGTCCCCGATCGGACAGCGCGATGGCCATGCCGAACGCCTGGCTCTCCCACGGCGTCTCGAACACCAGCTCCCCGTTTTTCCTGGGAAGAGCGGCCGCGCCGCCCATGTCGGCGACCAACCGTTCCGCCTTGGCCCGGCTGCGCCTCAGCTCTAGAGGCGCTCCCCTTCGAGGAGTGCTGCTCCTTCCTGAAGCACCCGGTCCCTGGTGCGTATCCCCTCCATGATGATCCGCCCCCATGGCCCCCCGCCTCTTTCTCACCGTGTCTCTTGCGGATCGCGGGGCTTGCCCACGCCGATCATTGAGTCGCGGGTTACGAGGTCCGCGAGCTCCTCTTCGGACATCCCTTCCGTACCCTCCGGGCGCTCCGGCAGCACGAAGTACCGGATCTCGGAGCTGCTGTCCCACACCCGCACGTCCTTGGACTCGTCGAGATCGAGGCCGAACTCCTCCCGCAACACCTTGCGGGGCTCCATCACCGCGCGGGACCGGTACTGGGGGTACTTGTACCAGTTGGGCGGCAGCCCGAGCACGGGCCACGGGTAGCACGAACACAGCGTGCACACGACGGTGTTGTGGATCTGGTCGGTGTTCTCGACCACCACCATGTGCTCGCCTTGCATCCCGCCGATGCCCAGCTGCTCGCAGGCCGCGTTGGCGTCCTCCAAGAGCAGCGCCTTGAAATCCGGATCGCTCCAGGCGCGGGCCACGACTTTGGCCCCGAGCATCGGACCGATGTCGGTTTCGTAGGCGCTGACCACCTTGTCTATCGCATCGGCGCTGACGAGCCCCTTCTCGACCAAAAGAGACTCAAGGGCCTTGGCGCGGACCGCGATCTCCGCGTCCGAGACCGGGAAAGTCTCGTCCCCGGATGCCTGACCACCCACCGGGCGCTCTACGCTCATCGCTCATCTCCCTTCGTTTTCGGTGCCCTGGGGCACCACAATCTGCCCGCTCTACCCCTGGGGGGGCTCGAGGTAGCTCTCCCAGAGATCCACGTAGACGTCTTCGCGCGGTTCTGCGGAACCACCCCACAGCTCTTCTGCGCCAAAGCGGACGCAGTAGACGTATTCGGGGTTCTCTCCCTGGCCGTGCGCGTTCGTGTCGGGCAAAACGAAGGCGTCGTATACTCGATCAACGACGCCTTGCTTACCCCGCGCATACCGCGGAAGGCGCGTATGCCCCCGGGGATGCACGTTCCGAGTCCGTACCCGGTCTCCGACCCGAAATCGCGGCTTTGCCGAAACCTCACGGCTGGTAGAGCCGCCGTTGCGGACCAGCCCAGAAAGACGATCCGTCAGCTCGGGATCTTCCCTTCGGGGTACGGAGGCCTCCGGATTCTTCGAGAACTCCTGGATCCTGGCGTCCAGCTCTTCTCGGTCTATTACCCCTTTCTCTACCAGGTTCTTCTCCATCGTTTCGAGCCAGTGCTCATAGTAGGAGGATGTGAGGTAGTTGGCGGGGTTCATCACCTCGATACCGTGTCGGAACTCGTCGAGGTTGTACAAGCCCTGCCCCATGGTGGCGAGCATGCTACCGAAGATCGCCTTCTCCCAGGGATTGTGGAACACGGGCTCGTTGGCCTCCACATCCACACGCCCGAGACCGTGCATCCCACCTAAGTCATGTACT
>JADDPR010000096.1 GCA_016781775.1 Rubrobacter sp.
AGCCGCCGGCGGCCTCGTGCGGCGGGTCTTCCAGAGGGGCGTCGGGGACGGGCGCTTCGAGCTGGGGCAGCGTCTCCTGCGCGTGGCCGTCGTCCTCGGGTTCCGCATCGACCCCTTCGTAGAGCTCCTCGTCGCCGAAGAGGACGGCAAAGGCCCCCTTCAGGTCCTCCTCGGTCGCGACGAGGGGCTTGATCGGGCGCTTCGCGATGATCCTGAGGTCCTCCAGGGCGAAGATGTCGTTGGGATCGCTCATCGCGACCAGAAGACGCCCGCCCTCGATCCTCAACGGTAGAGCCATGTACTTGCGCAGTTGCTCCTCGCTAACGAGCTCCAGGACCGCCGGGTCGACCTCGTCCTCCGTGAGGTCTGCTACCACGACGAAGTCCAGCTTCAGGCGCTCGGCGAGGGCCCGGCCCAGGTCGGCGGGGGTGACGAACCCGAGGGAGACCAGGATCTTCCCGAGGTCCCTCGGGTCGTTCTTCTGGAGCTCGAGCGCCTGGTCGAGGTGCTCCTGCGTAAGCGAGCCCTGCGCGATCAGGATCTCCCCCGTCTTCCTCGCCCCCCTGCTGTTTCGGCTCCCCACTCCACGGTCCGCCCGCTCTTCACGCGCCACGCCCGGCGCGGGTACGCGCTCGCCGAGGTCTACCTCCGGCTGCGCCCCGGGCTCGACCCTCCTGGCTTCTCTCGTTACCGCGGCGCCCTCCCCGTCGGTTCCCCCCCTCGCCCGGTAGGCCCGGACCGCACCGTCGAGCTCGGCCAGGGCCCCGTTCACGACGGCCCTGTTGCCGAAGAGCTGCTCGTGCAGACGGCGCACGGCAGCCTCGGAGGCCACGACAGCGGTTATCGGGTAACCCGCGCTGATCGTAAGGTCGCTCCTGGCGTGGATGTCGTTCGGGTCGGCCATGGCGACGATGAGCCGCCCGTCCTCAGTCCGTAAGGGCACCGCCCTGTGTTGCAGGAGGACGGCCTCTTCTATGATCCCCAAAACCTCCGGACCCACGTCCGCCCCGGAGAGCTCCACGTACTCGACGTTGAGGCGCATGCTCAACGCCTGCGCGAGGTCGTCCTCGGAGATATAACCCAGAGCTAAGAGTATTCTCCCGATCTTGCGCGACTCGGTCTTCTGGATCGCCAGAGCCTCGTCTAACTGCTCCTCGGTGATCTTGCCCTGCCCGACGAGGATCTCACCGAGCTTCTTCTCCTTGAAGACCTCGTCGCCCTTCCCCGTGCTGCTGAAGGAATGCATTGCTCGTTACCCCCACCTCGGGCTTGCGCCCGATCTGCATCGTCTAACCCCGGCCTCCGGCACAAAGGCGCCCGCTTCTGCCTTCAAGCTCTTCGTCGTCGAACCCGCGACTTCGCTGCCTCGCCCGCGAATACACGTCCGTGAACCGACGTTGCGTCCCACGGGATCTCTGGTCATGCTTAGCAACCCCGTTTCTTCGCCCGGCATACCGAGAATTGATGTCCTCCCGCGCCCTTGCCAGGTCCGGGAACCTCTTCCAAGTGTTTATCGGCAGAAGGACGGCAAACCTTTAGCCGATCCCCCATACGACGCGCTGGACGCCGGAGAGGTTCCGGAAACCTAACGACCGGCCTCGGCCTTGGCGGCTAGAAACTCGTCGTAGTCGTTCGTGAAGAAGTGCTTGCGGCCGTCGGCCTCCAGCACGTAGTAGAGGTAGTCCGTCTCGGCCGGCTCGAGGGCGGCCATCAGGGACTCCCTGCTCGGGCTGGCGATGGGACCGGGCGGCAACCCGCGGTTCTGGTAGGTGTTGTAGGGGCTCTGTACCTTGAGGTCCGCGAGCGAGAGGTTCTCCTTGGGCTCGCCGAGGGCGTACTGCACGGTAGCGTCGATCTGCAAGGGCATGCCGGCGCGTATGCGGTTGTAGATGACGGAGGCGACCTTGGGCCGCTCCTCGGGGTTGGCCGACTCTTTCTCGACGAGCGACGCCACCGTGACGAGCTGGTGCTCCGTCAGGGTGAACCGCTCCTGGGCGGCCCGGAAGTCGAGCCCCTCCGTCTCGATGAGGTACTGCTGCAAGAACCGATCGACCATCCCTTCGGCCCCGGTCCCCTTCTCGAACTCGTAACTCTTGGGGAAGAGGAACCCTTCCGTACTCTTGATGGCGGGGTCTTCGAGAAAGGCGTAGCCGTAGTCGGTGCGGCTGGCGGCCGCCTCGAACTCCGCTGCCGGGATGCCGCCCTCGCTCTCCACCGTCCGGGCGACCTGCGCGAGGGTCAGGCCCTCGGGGAGGGTGATCTCGAAGGTCGAGACGTCTTCCTCCTCGGAGGATAGCGTCGAGAGGATCTCTTCACCGCTCGCCCCCGGGACGAGCTTGTACTGCCCGGGCTTTAGCTGTGTTGCGCTACCCCGCAGGCGGGCCTGCAACTCGAAGAGGGTGCTGCTGCTGACGACGCCGGCCTCGTCCAGCTTCTCGGCGACGCTCGCGAGCGTGTCGCCCTGCTCCACCGTTATGGTGACGGACTCTTCCTCACCGCCGCGCAGAGCGGCCGAGACGAGCAGGACCACCCCGGCGACGACGCCGAGGAGCATCAAGACCAAAAGCACGCGCGCGAGCGGGGCCGGACCCTTGCGCCTGCGGCGCTTCTTCGGCCGCGGACGTGAAGAACGCCTGACGGCGCTCACGCGCGACTCGATATCTTCTCGCCTGCTCCGACTACGGCGACGCCGCAACGGCCCCCCTCCTTTCCAGGTACTCCTGCAACATGGCCGCGGCGGCGAGGTGATCTACCCGCTCCTTGCCGCCCCGCCGACGTTTGCGACTGCCCCTCCCGGCCCCCCTCACCGCAGTGCGTGCAACACGGGTAGTGAAGCGTTCGTCCCACTGGACGAAACGCGCCTCCGGAAAGGCCTCTTGGAGCGCACTGACCCTCTCCAGGACGCGGCGCGCCTGGAACCCCACCTCGCCGCCTAAAGTCTTGGGTACGCCGACCACGACCTCGGCGACGTCCCCGCCCGCGAACAACTCCCGCAGGTACACGTCGAGCCGTTCCGAGGGGACGGCCTCCAGCGGGCGGGCGAGGGTGGCCCCGGGGTCGGAGAGCGCGACCCCCGTGTAGGCCTCGCCGATGTCCAGGGCCGCGACCCGGCCGGTGCTTTCTCGGGACGCCAGGGCTAGGCCTCCGGCCCGCCCGCCAGCCCCTGCCCGATAAACTCTCTGGCCCTGGCGAGGGCGTCCGGAATAGCCGAAACCTCGCCGCCCCCGGCCTGGGCCATCGTGGGACCGCCGCCCCCACCGCCCCCGAGCACGCCCGCTGCCTCGCGGACGACGTCCCCGGCCTTGACCTTCTTGGAGACCTCCGGGTGGAGGTTCGCTACCAGGACCGCCTTTCCGTCGAGGGCGGCGGCGAGAACAACCGCCGCAGGCCCCCCGAGCCTGTTCTTGACGTCGTCGGAGATCTGGCGGAGCCCCTTGACGTCCGCCGCCACGACCTGCCCGGTAACGACCTTGGCCCCGTCGACCGACTCGGCGCTCTCGACGAGCGAGCCGACCTCCTCCAGCCCCTTGCGCAGGGCCTGAGCCTTCTGGGCCTCGCGCGCCTCGCGCGCCTCGCGCCTGATGTTCTCGATGGCGGCCGGCAACTCCTCGATCTCGACCCGCAGGGCCCCCGAGAGCTCCTCGGCCTTCTCGGTTGCATTGCTAAGGTAGTAGAGCGCCTCCCGGCCGGTGATAACCTCGATACGGTAGAGGTCCGCGCCGTGCTTCCTGTTGGAGACGATCTTGAAAGCCCCGACCTCGGCCGTGCCACGCACGTGCGTACCGCCGCAAAGCTCGCGCGAGAAGCCGTCGATCTCGACGACGCGCACGAGATCTCCGTACTTCTCGCCAAAGAGCATCATCGCCCCGAGGTTGCGGGCCTCCTCGATCGGCGTCGTGAAGTAGCGGACGGGCTGGTTCTCGGTGATCTTGAGCAGGCAAAGCTCCCGCACGCGCCGCAGCTCGTCCTCGTCGACCTTCCCCGCGTACCGGTAGTCGAAGCGGAGCCTGTCGGGCCCGACGTAGCTGCCGGCCTGCACGACCTCCTTGCCCAGCACCGCCCGGAGCGCCCAGTGGAGCACGTGCGTCGCGGTGTGGTTCGCCTCGACCTGCTGGCGCCTCACCCTGTTTATGGACGCGGTGACGCGATCGCCTGCTTTTATCTCCACCGCTTCACCGTCGCCGGGACGGGCGCGGAGCACCTGATAATCGCCGGCGGGGACGACGTCGAAGACCTCGAGCTGGCCGCTTTCGAGGGAGATCCAACCCTCGTCCGCGACCTGCCCGCCGCCCGTCGCGTAGAACGGGTTCTCGGCGAGCACGACGTAGAGCTCGCCCCCTTGGGCACCCGGCGCCTCCTCGGCGGCGAGCACCGTGGTCTCGACCTGCTCGCGCTCGTAGCCGACGAAGCGGCTCCTGATCTCCCTGTCCCGGAAAGCCGCCACGAGCCGATCGTGCCCCTGAAGCGCCCCCCGGGCCCGCTCGCGCTGGTCGGTCATGGCCTTCTCGAAACCGGCCTCGTCGAGCGAGAGACCCCGGTCGGCGAGCACCTCCCGCGTGACCTCTACGGGGAAGCCGTAGGTATCGTGCAACGTGAACGCCACGTCCCCGGGGAAATTGCCCCCCTCGAAGCGCGAGAGCTCGTCCTCCAGAAGCCCCATCCCTGAGTCGTAGATCTCGACGAAGCGCCGGGCCTCGGTCGTGACCACCCGGCGAATATCCTCCCGAGCCTGCTTCAACTCCTCATAGAAGTCGCCCATGTAATCCACCACGACCTCCGCGAGCCCGGCGAGCCCCTCCGGACCCATCCCGAGCCGGCCGTACGCCTGCAATGCCGCCCGGCGTATTATGCGGCGAAGTACATACTCGCGGCGCTGGTTGCCGGGGCGGACGCCGTCGGCGATAAGGAAGGCCATGCCGCGCGAGTGATCGGCGAGGATGTAGAGCGCGCGGTCGGTGGCCTCGGACGACCCGAACCGGGCGTCGGTGTATTCGTGGACCTTCTCGAAGATGGGTGCGTAGAGGTCGGTCTCGTAGACGGAACGGACGCCCTGGGAGACGGCGGCGGTCCGTTCGAGGCCCATGCCCGTGTCGATGCCGGTCTTGGAGAGGGGGGTCAGGGTACCGTCGCGGGACTGCTCGTACTGGTTGAAGACTAGGTTCCAGATCTCGATGAAGCGTGGGTCGCCCTCCTCCCCGCCCGGGCCGTACTTCGGGTCCTCCGACGGGTCGCCGTTGGCGAGGTCCTCGCCGTAGTCGAAGTAGACCTCCGAGCAGGGACCGCAAGGGCCGGAGTCTCCCGGTGGGCCCCACCAGTTCTCGCTCTTGGGGAGGCCGAAGATACGGCTCTCGGGGACGCCGCAACCCATCCAGTACTCTTTCGCCTCCAGGTCCTCGGGGGCGTCCTCGTCGCCCTCGAAGATGGTGATCCAGAGCTTCTCCGGCGGTAGCCCGAGTTCCTCCGTGAGGAACGCCCAAGCGTACTCGATCGCTTCTTTTTTGAAGTAGTCGCCGAAGGAGAAGTTGCCGAGCATCTCGAAGAAGGTGAGGTGCGTCGGGTCGCCGACGTCCTCGAGGTCCACCGTGCGGAAGCACTTCTGCACGCTCGTGGCCCTTGGCGCCGGCGGCCTCTCCTGCCCGGTAAAGTAGTTTATGAACTGCTGCATCCCGGCGGTGGTGAGGAGGACCGTCGGGTCGTTGTGCGGGACGAGCGAGGAGCTCGGGAAGAAGCGGTGGCCCCGCTCTTGAAAGAATTCCAGGTAACGCTTTCGGATCTCGTGACTCTGCATGGGGCTGATTCTACGTTATCGGCGGGGCGTTATCTCGAACCGGTTCCGGCCTGCTCAGGCGCGGGCAGGCCCCAGCTTCAGGCGCCTGCCCGCGTGCCCTCGGCTTGGGCGCTCGCCTGCCCGTCGCCCTCGCTCATGTCGTCGAGCTGGCGGCGCAGGTCGTCGAGGGCGCGCCGGAGGAGGCGGGAGACGTGCATCTGGCTCACGCCGATCGTCTCGGCGATCTCGGTCTGGGTCTTGCCCTCGTTGAAGCGGAGCTTGAGGATGCGCTGCTGCTGGTCCTTCAAGGTCTCGATCGCTTTTTGCAGCAGGATCTTGTCTTCGAGCCCCTCTATGGGGGAGTTCTCGTCGGCCTGCAGATCCATGATGGTGTCGCCGTCGGAGTCGTCCTGGCTCACCGGCGCGTCGAGGCTCGCGGTGTTGTAGGCGCGCCCGAGCGTGAGGGCCTCGGCGACGCTCTCCACGTCGGAGTCGAGCCTCTCGGCGAGCTCCTGTATCGTCGGGGAGCGTCCCGTTTTTACCGTGCCGTCCCGGATCGCCTCCTTCGCCGACTGCCTGAGCTCCTGAAGGCCGCGCGGGACGCGCATCGCCCAGCCCTTGTCGCGGAAGTAACGCTTGATCTCCCCGAGGATGTTCGGCGTGGCGTAGGTGGAGAACTCGATGTTGCGGTCCACGTCGAAGCGGTCCACGGCCTTGATGAGGCCCACGGAAGCGACCTGCACGAGGTCCTCGACGGGCTCGCCGCGCCCGGCGAACTTGCGGGCGAGAAACTCGACGAGCGGGAGCTGTTCCTGTATGGCGAGCTCGCGCGCCCGCTGGTCCCCGTGCTTGTGGTAGCGGGTGAGCAGCCTGCGGGTGCGGGCCTTATCCGGACGCCTGTAGCGTCTACCCGTCGTCACGAGACCAGCTCTACAACAGTCTGCCAGCGGGACCCTCCGCCCCCGTTCCCGCCACCGGGAACCCCGGCGGTCTCGCGTTGCTCTTCGACCTCGGCGAGGAGACGGTCCTCCACGAGCGAGAAACGGTAACGGGTCGCAGCGTCGTCCGAGTGGCGGCTCTCCAGAAGCTCGACGGCCTCCTCCAGACCGCCGACCCCGATCCTGGCTCGCGCCGCCAGCCCGGCGACGACGAGGCCTATGCACGAGCGCAGGGACACGCCCGGGGGTAGGGTCAGATAAGTGTAATCGGCGGGTTCGCTCAAGCTTTCGTCCTCCTGGCTCGGTCTTTATTCCTCGGGCAACGCGGTGTGCTCGACACGCCCCGCGCCGTTGCGTCGCACCACCCGGGGCGGCACCGCTTCGGAGGGTTCCTCCGGCGCGGCGGGCAATCCCGCCGCGGTCTCCGCGGGCGGAACAAGGGACCTGCGTCCGGCATGGTCGGCTCCGCGCGCCTCCAGCTCCTTCATGATCTCCGCCCTGCGTAGCGCGGCGGCCTCCCGGCCAGCGGCCGTCGCCGCCTCGAAGCGGCGCTTGACGGTCTCCGGCAGGTCGCGGGCTGCGCCGGGCAGGCGCTTACGAAGCTCCTCGTTTGTCGCGTACAAAGCGCCAGCAGCCCCGATTACGGCTCCGGCTACAAGCTTTCCCCATCCCGCCAAGGCCTAGGCCTCCCCCTTTGATCGTCCGTCTTCGGGAGCCGCGTCCCGTACGGGCTCCCCCTCCTTCGACGAGGCGCCGAAGAAGGCGCTCAGCCCCTTCGAGAGGCCGGCGGTCGCGGAGGAGAGGTTGATCACGCCTCCGCGCACGCCCCTGGTTATGACGGTGGTCGTCTGGTCCAGCTCACCGGTTATGTCGGCGACATCCCCGACGGCGTTGTCGAGCTGGTAGAGCTGGCTGTTGATGTTGTCGACGGTCGTGTGGGTCTTACCGAGGAGCGGGACCACCTGCTCGGAGACCTCCTTGATCGTCTGCTCGGTTGCCGAGAAGATCCGGGCGAGCCGGAGAAACATCCACGCGAGGACGAAGAAGGCTATCGCGAGCCCCCCGAAGAGCAGCCCTTTCATAAGGTCCACAAACGCGTCCACGCCTTACCGCACCTCCTGGAGATCTCGTCTTTTACCGGATGCCATTATACTCGCCGCTCTCGCCACGGCACCCCGGGATCCTCCCCCTACGTGTTCCGCCGCACCACGCCGCCCCCCACGACCTTTTCGCCGCTGTAGAAGACGGCGGACTGGCCGGGCGCAACCCCGAAGACCGGGGCGGCGAGCCGGGCGACGACCTCGCCGCCGTCGTCGCCGCTGACGTGCTCTATCTCGCACGGAACGGGGCGTCCGTTGTAGCGGATCTGGACGCTTTCGGCGTTCTCGGGCGCGAGAAACCAGTTGAGCCCGCCGACGCGGACCTCGCGCGTCTCCAGGTCGGCCTTCTTGCCGACGACGACCTGCCCCGTCTTCGGGCGAACCTCCGTGACGTAGAGCGGAGTCGGTGCGGCGACCCCTATGCCGCGGCGCTGGCCGACGGTGAAGTCGACGACGCCCTTGTGTCGCCCGAGGGCGTGGCCCTCGCGGTCCACGATCTCGCCGGGCTCCGCCGACACCTTTTTGCGCACGAAGCCCCGGTAGTTTCCGTCCGGGATAAAGCAGATGTCCTGGCTCTCTGGGGTGTAGGCGACAGCGAGGCCCCTGTCCTCGGCGATCCGGCGGACCTCCTCCTTGCGGTGCTCGCCCAGAGGGAAGACCGTGCGGGCGAGAAGATCCTTGGGGACGGGCCACAGGACGTAGGTCTGATCCTTGGCCTCGTCCACGGGCCGCGCCATCGTAACCCCGGCCCCGTCCGGATCCTCGACGACGCGGGCGTAGTGCCCCGTCGCGACGTGCTCGAAGCCGAGCTTGTCGGCGAGAAAAGAAGCCGCGTGGAACTTGACGTGGGCGTTGCACGAGACGCAAGGGTTCGGGGTGTTCCCCTCGGCGTACGACCCCACGAAGTCCTTCATCACGCGCCGGTCGAAGAGCTCCTTGAGGTTGAGGGTAAAGTGCGGCAAGCCCATGCGGTGGGCGGTATCCCTCGCGAAGAGGACGGTGTCCGGCGAGCAGCACGAGCGGCTCCCCCGCTCGCCGTCGTGCAGCCGGAAGGTGACGCAAGCGACGTCGTAGCCGGCCTCCTTCATAAGGAGCGCCGTCACCGCCGAGTCGACCCCACCGCTCGTCGCCACGACGACGGTCTTCTCGCCGCTCGCTCCTGTACGCAGACCGCCGTAGCCCTCGACGAGCATCTCGCCCGCCTCCTTGTTCCAGTGGTCCTCGATCGCCTTGTGCAGCGCGTCGAGGACGAGCGTGAGGGCGTGCTCCTTGCCGGACGGCAGCGGTCCGCCGAGGGCTTCTTCGAGGTCGCCCTTGGAGACGCGCGCGGCGTCCAGGAGGCTTCCGCCTCCGACAAGCTCGGAGAGGGCCGATCCGGCCGCGATGCACGCGGCGCAACCGTAGACCTTGTACCGGACCTCTTCCAGGCGGTTCTCCCGGATGCCGACGGTGAACCGGGCGACGTCGCCGCAGGAGGCGTCGCCGGATTCGCCGGTGCCGCTGGCTTCTTCGAGCTCGCCGACGTTTCGGGGCCGGACGAGGTGGTCTATTACCTGCGGGTTGTAGCGATCTGGCATAGGGAAACCGGCTTTCAGCTAGCGTACAAAGGCGAGAGCTCGCGAAGCCGCGAGACGGCGGTCGAGAAGGCGCCGAGGAAGCCCTCGACCTCCTCCCGGGTGGTGTCCTTGCCCACGGAGATCCTGACGGCGGAGAATGCCTCGTCCTCCCCGCGTCCCATCGCGATCAGGACGGGCGAGGCCCTGTGTCCGGCCGTACCCGACGCGCACGCCGAACCGCTCCCGACGGCGTAACCGATGGCATCCAGAAAGAGCACCAGGCTCTCGGCCTCGACGCCATCGATGCAGAGATGGATGTTGTTCGAGAGACGCTCCTCGCGGTGCCCGTTGAGGCGCACCCCGGGGAGCGCGAGAACACCGGAGATGAGTTGCTCGCGGAGACCCTCCTCGTGTCGCACCCGCTCCTCCATCTCCTCCGAAGCGAGGCGGGAGGCGGCTCCGAAGCCCGCGATCCCGGCGACGTTCTCCGTGCCGCTCCTCAACCCGCCCTCCTGACCGCCGCCGAAGAGGACCGGGGAGAGCTTCACGCCCTCGCGGACGTAGAGCGCGCCCACGCCCTGCGGGCCGTACAGCTTGTGGGACGAGACGGCGAGGGTCGAGACGGGGACGCTGGAGACGTCGATGCGGAGCCTCCCCGCCGCCTGCACCGCGTCAGCGTGCAAGGGCACCCCGCGCTCCCGGCACACCTCCGCAAGCTCCGCCACGGGCTGGACCGTACCGACCTCGTTGTTCGCCCACATGACGGCGACGAGCGCGGTCTGCGGGCGCAGGGCGGTCGCGAGGTCCTCGGGCGAGACGCGGCCGTCGGCGTCGACGCCGAGACGGGTGACCTCGTAGCCTCGCGATTCGAGGTGACGGGCGGCGCCGCGGACGGCGGCGTGCTCGACGGCGGAGACGACGACGTGCTTCTTCTCGGGGTCCGAGGCGGCGAGACCGAGGATGGCGAGGTTGTCGGACTCGGTGCCGCCGGAGGTAAAGAAGATCTCGTCCGGACGGGCACCCAGAAGCCCCGCGACGGACACGCGAGCCTCCTCGATGGCTTCGCGGGCCGCCGCGCCGGGCGCGTGCAACGAGGAAGGGTTGCCCCCGGCGCCGCGCAGGTGCGGAAGCATGGCTTCGAGGACCCTCGGGTCCAGAGGGGTCGAGGCGGCGTGGTCGAGGTACACGGAACCTTCGGTCATGGGGCTAGTTATAACGCATGGTCGGGCCCGTGGCCGACGAGTGCAGAGGGTCGGGGCGAGCGCGACTTAGACGGTCGCGGTGTCGACGACGGCGCCGCCGCTGTCGAGAAGGGCGACGGTGTCGCCGGGCTGCAGCTGGAGGTCTTCGCCGCCTTCAAAGGTCCCCCTGACCGGGCGTCCGTCGGCGTCCACGACGTCCGGGACGCGCCCGACCGAGGCGCTCCTACCGGGGCGCACGCGAGTCCTATCGTTTACTTCGACCCCGGGAGAATCGCTGGTGACGTCGCCGGTCTCGGGGTCGACGACGCGCAAGCTGAAGCCTTCGAGGTTGATCCGGTCGTCGCCGTTGTTCGTCACGGTGAAGTACTCGATGCCGCCGCCGCTCTCCGCAAGCTCGACCGTCTCGAGCTCCACCTCGATGTCGCTGGTGTTGCTCGCCACCTCGATGCTGGTCAGATCGAACAGGGCCTGGTTGAGGACGCCCTGTTCGACGTAGCCCTGGTAGAGGTTCGTGATCGTGTATTGCTCCCCGCTCGGCGCCATCATCGCAACGAAAGGCGTGAAGCCGACGTCCATCTGGGCGGCGAGGGTGCCGTACTGGCCTTGCTCGAGCTCCTCGCTCGTCTCGGCCTCCCCGGGGTCGCCGATGTCGTACGAGAAGAACTCGACCTCCGGGTACTGGGACTGGAGGTCCGAAAGGTCGCTGTTGACGAGGTCGTCCACCTCCAGCCCCTGCGGGTAGAGCGGGTCCTCGCCCTCCTTGAAGAACGTCACCACGATCAGGGCCTTGCGCTGGTAGGCGGCCCTGAAGTCCGGCGGTACGGGCTGATCCAGGTTGAGGGTGAACGGCTGGTCCTCGAGGGATTCGGCCTGGGCGCTGCCCTCGACGGTCGCGCCCCCCGCGGTGTTGCCGCCGGGCGCGCCTCCCGCCGCGGCCCCCGTGGTGGTGCCCGCTGGAGTAGCGACGGTCGTGGCGGCCGTTTCGTCGCCGCCCCCGCACCCCGTTATAAAGAGGAGGGTCACGACTACGAGGTAGCACGACAGAAGAGTAGAGCGGCCCCGACGGGACCCATGAAAACCGCTTCCGAAGATCTCACTCCCCCGTTCTCTAGGCCCGCCCCCGGCCGTGCTTCCGGCGAGCTTTTTTCCGGCGAAGCCTGGCGCAAACTACCACAGGCGCAAAAGGCGTGCAACGAGCCTTTCAAAGCGGCCAGCCGGGCCCCTCCGAAGGCGGGGCGCTTGGCCCCTTCGGGGGTCTAACCTATACTTGCCGAAACCTTTGATGATCGGCGGAAGGAAACTCTTGCACCCCGAAGAACCTGGCACCAGAAGCTTCGAGAACAACCCTTACAGGACGCACACGGCCGGAGAGTTGCGCGCCGGCGACGTGGGCGAGCGCGTGAGGCTTGCGGGCTGGGTCAACCGGCGCCGGGACCACGGCGGGCTCATCTTTATAGACCTCAGGGACCGCTGGGGGATAACGCAGGTCGCCTTCCGCCCCGAGGAAGCGGGGCTCTTCGGGCAGGCCGAGGAGCTACGGCCCGAGTGGAGTGTCGCGATCGAGGGCGAGGTTGCGAAGAGGCCGGAGGGGAACGAGAACCCCGAGCTTCCGACCGGGGAGATCGAGATCTCGGCCACCGGCTTGCGCGTGCTGAACCGCTCCGAGACGCCGCCGTTCGAGATCGACCGCGAGCGGCCGGTCGACGAGATCCTGCGCCTCAAGTACCGCTACCTCGACCTCAGGCGCAAGAGGATGCAGGAGAACATCGTCTTCCGCGACCGCGTCGTCAAGCACATGAGAGGCTACCTCGCCGATCGGGACTTCGTCGAGGTCGAGACGCCGCTCCTGACCGCCTCGTCGCCAGAGGGGGCGCGGGACTACCTCGTGCCGGCGCGCCTCTACCCGGGGCAGTTCTACGCCCTGCCGCAGTCGCCGCAGCAGTTCAAGCAGCTTCTCATGGTCGCGGGCTTCGAGCGGTACTTCCAGATCGCGCGGGCGCTGCGCGACGAGGACCAGCGCGGCGACCGCCAGCCCGAACACACCCAGCTCGATATCGAGATGAGCTACACGACGCAGGAAGAGGTCCTCAACCTCGTCGAGGGGCTGTTCACCGAGATCGTCGAGGGCTACACGGAGAAGAAGATCCAGCAGAAGCCCTTCCCGCGCATGACGTTTGAGGAGGCGATGTCGCGCTACGGCACCGACAAGCCGGATCTCCGATTCGGCTTGGAGATAAGGGACGCCTCGGAGCTCGTCCGTGGCTCTGGCTTTAAGGTCTTCAGCGGCGCAATCGAGCGCGGCGGGTCCGTCCGCGGCTTCGCCGTGAGCGGACTCGGGGACCTCTCCAGGCGCGAGATCGACGAGCTCACCGGGATCGCCTCCACGGGCGGGGCCAGGGGACTGGCGCACCTCAAGGTCGGCGCGGAAGGGTTGACCGGCCCGATCGCCAAGTTCTTCTCAACCGAGGAGGGCGACGCGTTGAAGGGGGCGCTGGAGGCGAACGAGGGCGACTACATGTTCTTCGTCGCGGACGCGGACACGGTCGTCTTCGAGAGCTTAAACCGGCTGAGGCTCCACCTTCGGGATCGCCTCGGGCTCGCCGACCCGAACGTGCTCGCTCTGGCCTGGGTGACGGATTTCCCGCTCTTCGAGTGGAACGAGGACGAGGGGCGCATCGAGCCGATGCACCACATGTTCACCATGCCGAGAGAGGAGGATCTGCCCCTCCTCGACTCCGACCCCCTGAAGGTTATCGGTCAGCTCTACGACCTCGTCGCCAACGGGACGGAGCTCGCCTCCGGGAGCATCAGGATCCACCGTCCGGACATCCAGCAGAAGGTCTTCTCGACGATCGGCATGAGCGAGGAGGAGGCGAACCGGCGCTTCGGGGCGATGCTCACGGCGTTCCGCTACGGGGCGCCGCCCCACGGCGGCATCGCGCCGGGGGTGGACCGTCTGATCATGCTCCTAAGGGACGAGCCGAACATACGCGAGGTCATGGCCTTCCCGAAGACCCAGGCCGCGCGCGACGAGATGATGGACGCCCCCGGCCCCGTCACCGAGGAGCAGCTGAAAGAGCTCAACATAGCACTCCACCGCTCCCGCGAGGGCAAGCAGGGCGCCAACCCCGCGTCCCGCCCGAGCGAAGGCGACAACGCGTAGGCAGCACCTGGAAGAGGCGAAACGAGCATCCTGCGTCTTGGCGCAAGGATTAAGAACTCGGAAGCCGAATGCTCGCTCCCGCGCATGAGGATCGTCCCCTTTCAGGGGAAGAACTTTATGGACGGCAACGACGTGAAGAAGCGTAGGCTTTTTCTTCCAGCGGCGTTGAGCCCTGGGCAAGAATGACGATGCGCCGCCGGGCAACGTAACTCGCTGCCTGACGGCGCGTGCTCGCCGGAGCTAAATGCGGGTCGCGGAAGGGCCGACCTCTTACGACCCGCACTTTCGGCGGTCGCTTTTGTGTTTTCCCTCGGGGGCGAGGGCTAGTTAGCCTTCTCCTCCCGGTACTCCTGGATATCCTCCAGTACCTCCTGGGGGATGTCTAACTCGCTGTAAACGTTACAGGCGTCCGGGTCGTCGGGGTTTGGGCAGATTTGGAAGTCCTGCTTGGACTGCCACTCCAGGATCTTGTCACGGTTGGGCGGGTTGTAGCCCTTCTCCCGAACCTGCTGGACCATCGCCCGGACCTCCCGCTCGTCGGCGTCCTCGTCCTTGGCCAGGAGGCCCACGAGTTCGTCGTTGTTCGCGAAGTACACCCCGACCATCGCGAAGGTCAGTCGACCGTAGTGCCCGATGTCCTCACCGTTCTCCAGCGCTTCGATGATGTGGCTCATCATCTGGCTCTTGCGTAGGTCCTCGACCGGCATGAATAGTGCTCCTTTCTCAAGCTACGAGTCCTAAGACTACGAGAATGTCCCCAAATAACCACCCCTGAT
>JADDPR010000194.1 GCA_016781775.1 Rubrobacter sp.
GGTCCGTGCCGGTGGCGGCCAGGAGCGCGAGGGCGCCGGGGGTGGCGACCACCACCCCCGGCTCGAAGCGCCCGGCCATCAGGAGATCCCGCCGTGGGCGACGATGCAGCTCTGGCACAAGCGGTCGCCGGGGAACCACGTCAGGCTGTCCTCCGGGACCTCGGTGAGCTCGCGGTGCCGGAAGCGCCGCCCGCACCCCGAGCAGGGGTCCGTGTGCTTGAGGACCACCCACACCACCAACACGTGTTTACACTCGCCGCCGCGCCCGTCCGGGCAGGAGCAGCAGGGCCGGGGCAGGAGCAGCACGGTGTAGGTGGCCGCCCCGGTGGAGCTGGGCACCCGGTAGACGCCGGCGCGGAAGCCGAGGGCGATCTCCTCGAAGTGCTCGACGTACAGGACCAGGGCGCGGTCGGCGCGGGTGGTGGGGCATGCTTGACCTTGCTTCGGGGCGCGCTCGGGCGCGAGTCGGGATATGCTTGGTTCGTCCACGGGGGTCCTCCTCCTGTGGGCCGGGCCTCGGGGTGCTACTAACACCGCCGGGGCCGTTCTGTATCTACGCCCCCTATTATATAGGTATTACTAGATTGGGTCTAGACTTTGGGGGCAGAACCCTTTAGACTATTGATATATTAACCAAGTACCGAGAGGAGGATCGTGAGAAAGCTGTCGCCGGAGAGGGTCCGCGAGTTGCGGGAGAGCAACTGGTTGAGCCAGCAGGACCTCGCCGATGCGTCGGGGGTTAGCCTGTTCACCGTCCAGCGCATCGAGCGGGGGGACGGCGCGGTCCGTCCGGGTACGGCGCGCGCCATCGCCAAGGCGTTGGGCGTAACGCCGGACGATCTGGCCGACGCCCCAAAAGTCGAAACCCCCGTGATCGGCCAGTAGAGCCGACCGCGGGGGACATCGAGCATCCTCCTTCGGACGAGGGGTCGGACCCGCTGGCCGGGATCGTCCGCCGCCTGAGCGCTTGGGGGAGAGAGGTCGCCGGGAGCAACGCGACGAGTGACGAGTTGTCGAGGTCCCTCAAGTTTATCGACGACGCGGTCTTGGAAGCGTTCGACGCCTACCGCTCGCGCCTGGAACAGGGAGAGGAGACCGACGAGTTGACCGGAGCGACGCAGGAACTGGTCACCGTCTCGGTCGCGGTCGAGGAGGCGCTGAAGGAGGCGGCGAGGGAGGAGGCGGACCCCGGCAAGAAGGCCGAGATCATCAACATCCTCAGCCGCCGGAGGAGCGCAAAGCCGAAGGGCTCGCGGCGAGCCGAGGCGGGATAAGTAAGCGCCGTGAAGAAGAAGGCGGGGCCATCCACCGACCAAAGTGAAACTGGCCCAGCCGCCCTACTGGAAGGATAACCGATGATAGGAAATACCGCATCAACCGATAACGGCGGAGCCCCGCCCGAGGGGGGCGTGAGGGAGATCCGCTACCCGCTCCGCGACCGCAACGGCAAGGTCGTGGCGACCCACGTCCGCAAGGAGATTCCGGGCGGCAAAGAGGTCAAGTGGCGGGGACCCAACGGGGAGTGGACCCTGAACGGGACGAAGATTGCGGACCTCCCTCTTTATGGCATCCACGAGTTGCACCCCGACGTCATGCTTACGGTCGTGACCGAGGGCGAAAAGGCCCGCGACAGGCTGGAGAAGGCGCTACGCGAGGCCGGATACCCCCGCGAGCAGGTCGGGGTGGTCGGGAGCGTCACCGGGGCCAGCGGGACGCCCTCGCCGGAGGCCCTGGAGGACCTGCGCGACTTGGAGGTCGTCTTGTGGCCCGACGCCGACGAGCCGGGCAGCAGCCACATGCGGCGCGTTGCCGAGCGGCTGCAAGGGGTGGCCGCCAAGGTCCGGGTCTTCGACTGGCCCGAGTCCCCGGAGAAAGGCGACGCCGCAGACCATCCGGCCGTGATCTCCGGCGACGAGAAGGCCATGGGCCGGCTCCTCAACGACCTGTGCTGCGCCCCCGAGTACGAGCCGCCGGAGCCGGAGAAGCCCGAACGCAAGGCCAGCGACCACCGACCCGACCCCGAGTTTCGCCTGACGGATACGGGCAACGCCGAGCGGCTGGTCGCTCGACACGGAGAGGACCTCCGCTACGTCCACGCCTGGAGCCGTTGGCTCGTGTGGACCGGGAAGAACTGGGAGGCGGACGACACCGGGGCGATCAATCGCCGCGCCAAGGATACCGTTCGGGCGATCTACGGGGAGGCGCAGGAAGCCTCAGACTCCTCGATCCGCAGGGAGCTCGCCGGCCACGCCACGAAGTGCGAGGCTGAGAGCCGCTTGCGGGCGATGATCGCGCTGGCGCAGTCCGAGGAGGGCATCCCGGTGCGGATAGACGATCTCGACGCCGACCCCTGGATCCTGAACGTCCGGAACGGCACGATAGACCTCAAGACCGGGGAGCTTCGGGAGCACCGGCGCGAGGACCTCATCACCAAGATCGCCCCCGTGGAGTACGACCCCGACGCCAAGGCCCCTGCCTGGGAGGCGTTCCTCGAGCGCATCCTGCCCTCCGAGGCGATCCGGCGATTCGTGCAGCGGATCATGGGCTACTCCCTCACCGGCGACGTGTCGGCGCAAATCCTTCCTTTTTTGCACGGGCTCGGGGCGAACGGCAAGAGCACCCTCGTCAACACCACCCTGGAGATGCTGGGGGACTACGGGCAGCTGGCCGCGCCGGAACTCCTCCTCTCCAAGCGCGGGGCACATCCCACGGAGCTTGCGGACCTCAAGGGGGCCCGCCTCGTCGCCTCCGTCGAGATCGAGGACGGACGCAAGATGGCGGAGAGTTTGGTGAAGCAGCTCACGGGGGGCGAGAAGGTCAAGGCCCGCTATCTGCACAAAGATTTCTTCGAGTTCGACCCGACGCACAAGGTTTTCCTCGTCGCCAACCACAAGCCCGAAGTCCTGGGCACGGATTTCGCCATCTGGCGGCGCGTGAAGCTGATCCCGTTCGACGTGACAATCCCCGAGGAGGAGCAGGATCCGCGCCTGCCAGAGAAGCTCCAGGCCGAGCTGCCCGGCATCCTGGCGTGGGCAGTCCGCGGTTGCCTCGACTGGCAGCGCGACGGACTGGCCGAGCCCGAGGAGGTAAAGGCCGCCACGGAGGCGTACCGCGCCGAGATGGACGTGCTGGCCGACTTCATAAACGAGCGTTGTGTGGTTCGTGACGGGGTGTGGTGCATCTTCGCAGACCTGTACGAGAGCTACGAGGTATGGTGCGAGGAGAGCGGCGAGACGCCCGAGAAGAAGCGCAAGTTCGGCGCCCGACTCAAGGAGCGTGGCTTCCTTCCCGCCAACGGGACCAAGAACGTGGCGATCAGGAAGGGCATCGCGCTACGCAGCGACCAGGACCCGAGCGGACCCGGATCGCCAGGCGACGAGGCAGTTAATCAACCGGCCCAGAAGGTTAACCCCAAAAAGACCTGCAAATCCCAGGAAAATAGTGAACGAGTTAATCAGGGTTACTCTGAAACCGAAAACTTCGGCTTAAATCCCTCTACGAGGGTAGTTTCCGAAAAGCAGTTAACTAAGGTTAACTCGTTAACTCCAGAGCCTTTGCCGGACG
>JADDPR010000330.1 GCA_016781775.1 Rubrobacter sp.
GTCCTTGCTCGCGACCCGTCTGTCTCCAACAAGGTTTTGAAATGCACTCTTAGGTACTCCGCTTAAGAGCCGGCTAAGAGCGGGCCACTATGCTGTGTTCGTGTAGCCCGTAGAAAGTAGACCCGAGGGGTAGGGAGCAGAAGAAACCCGGCAGAGGCACGAGAGAACGGGAAAGCCAGATGGCGGCGGAGGTGATCGAGATGGTCGCGAACGAGGACATCGATGAGGTTTGGAACGGGAGAAACCTACGGCGAGCCGGGGAGGAGGGGGATGCCGCATGAAGACCGTGTACTACACCGCCTCTGCGACCACCAGCGGGGGAAGGAACGGACACGTCGAGTCCTCAGACGGCGTACTGGACCTGGACCTGACGATGCCCAAGGAGATGGGCGGCGAGGGCGGGAGCGCCACCAACCCCGAGCAGCTCTTCGCCGCCGGCTACTCCGCCTGCTTCGAGAACGCCCTACGCATGATCGCCGAGCGGCAGAACAAGGACGTAGGCGACGCCTCGATCACGGCCAACGTCGACATCGGGCAGACCGAGGACGGCGGCTTCGGCCTCGCCGTCGAGCTGATCGGCCACCTACCGGACCTGCCGCGAGAGGAAGCCCAAGCGTTGATGGAGGAGGCACACCAGATGTGCCCGTACTCAAGGGCCACGCGCGGGAACATCGACGTGAAGCTCTCGGTGGATTTGGTGGAAGCGTAAGCCCCAAGCCCTTTGGGGGAAGCGAGAGGAAGGAGTAGTGCTGTGTCGGCAGAAGAGAACAAGGCCCTCGCCCGACGGTGGTTCGAGGACCTCTTCAACACGGGGAACCTGGACGTGGCGGAAGAGATCATCGCCCAGGACCACGCCCTCCACGATCCCAACCTCCCCGACCTCCCGTCCGGTCCCGAGGGCGATAAGCAGATCGTGAGCCTCTACCGTTCCGCCTTCCCCGACACGCGCATAACCGTCGAAGGGCAGCTGGCCGAAGGCGATATGGTGGCGACTCGCTGGGTGGCACGCGGGACCCACGAGGGCGAGCTGATGGGCATCCCCGCGTCGGGCAACCGGGCGGAGGTGCACGGCATCACCATAAACCGCATCTCCGGCGGCAAGATCGCCGAAACCTGGTCCATCTACGACGTGATGGGGATGATGCGGCAGATCGGAGCCATCCCCTCGCCGGAGCAAGCCCAGGCTTAGAGAGAGACCCCTTAACTCGAATAGTTACAGGACGCCGCCCAGCGGGCGGAGGTTCGGGGGGCGCTCCTGGCGCAGCGTTTGCGGAACAGCGTTGCCCGGATTCCGAGGGCGGGGATTCCCGCCCTCCTTCGGCCACCCGCCCTCCCCGGAGTCGAACCCGCCGACGCTCCCACGCGGTTTTGCGACGCCGCCGTCCGGCGGACAGGGTCGAAGCGCGAGACACAAACCAACCGGGAAAGGAGAAGCGCACCATGAAGCAACAAACAGATCGGGAACAGATGAATTTGGAGGTGGTCCAGCGGGGCTATGAAGCGCTCGGCCGCGGCGATATCCCCGCGGTGCTAGACCTCATGACCGACGACGTGGAATGGACCTTGCAGGGCCCCTCCGCAATCCCTTTTGCCGGCACCCGTCGCGGGCGCGAGGCGGTCGCGGAGTTCTACTCCTCCCTCGGAGAGAACGTCGAATTTCAACAGTTCGAGCCTCGCGAGTTCGTCGCGAGAGGCGACACCGTCGTCGTCCTGGGTTACGAGCGCAGCCTCATCAAGCCGACGGGCCGCACGATCGAGCACGAGTGGGCGCACGTCTACACGCTCAGGGACGGCAAGATCGCCAAGGGCCGGTTTTTCGAGGACACAGCGGCATTGGTCGTCGCGTTCGACGCCGCCTGATCGTACCCGAGCACACAGGACACGACCGAAAGGAGTAGCCATGCACAGGTTGATGGTGCTGTACCCGCCGCCCGAGGACCCGGATCACTCTCGCCGGTATTACGCCGAGACGCATCTCCCACTCGCGGAGAAGATCCCCGGCCTCAAGGGCATGCGCTACGGCTTGGACATCGAGGCGTTCGAAGGCGACTCCCCTTACTTCTGCGTCTGGGAGGGCGACTTCGAGGACGAGGAGGCGATGACGGAGGCCCTGCAGTCTGCGGAAGGGCAGGCCACCTCGGGTGACGTCCCGAACTACGCCAGCGGAGGGGCGATCCTGCTCCACTTCGAAGCCGCGGAGCAAGCGCACTACGAGCGATAGGTCCGGACGTCGCCGTGCCGGCGACTGTCTCCACCGGCACGGCGACGTCCGGGCGGTACTAAAAGGCATCCGAGCGGACGCGGGGAAGCTTCTCCACGAACCGCCCAGGCCCCGCCGGGAAAGGCGGGAGAAAGGAGCCACCTATGGCGGCAGAAGAGAATAAGGCCCTGGTACGGCGAGTCTTCGAAGAAGCTTGGAACGGCGCCGACTTTAACGTCTTCGACGAAACGAACGCCCCGGACTACGTCCTCCATGATCCCAGCGTTCCCGAGGAGGTACGCGGGATAGAAGGCATCAAAGGGTTCGCCTCCATGTTCGTCGGCGCGTTTCCCGACCTGCGCTTCGCCATCGAGGAGCAGATCGCCGAAGGAGACAAGGTGCTGACGCGCTGGTCGTCGAGCGCCACCCACCGGGGCGAGCTGATGGGTATCGCCCCCACCGGCAGCCGGACCGGGGTATCGGGGATGACCCTGAGCCACATCTCCGGGGGCAAGGTGGCAGAAGACTGGAGCAACTGGGACGCGCTGGGGCTTATGGGGCAGCTGGGCGTCATCCCCCCGCCGGAGCAAGCTCAGGCTTAGAAAAGGACCTCGCAACCCGAACTACGACGGGGGAGAGCGATGACATACCCCCGGTTTCCTCGGCGGAGAATCCCTGTGCCCCAAAACGCACTGCCCCTCGGTGCAAGGCGGGCTATCCGGATACCCAGCGGGTGGCGGCGCTGAGGAAGCTGCCCTTGAGCCACGCCCGTACGACGCGGGGACGAATCCGGCAGGCGCCCCCGATGTCGCGGGAGCTCACGCCGTACTTGGCGACGGAGACATCGCGGATGGCGCTTGGCCGCCGTCCCGAGCATCGCCGGGCAGCGGCTTGCCTTCGCGCCGGGTAATCTCGCCTCTGTCTCGGGCGATGCTTTCCGCATCACCTCGCGTACTCGGCGGCATCGCGCCTCAAGCCTCGCTCCAGAACTGCTCTTTGATCTCGCGCGCGAGGCTCCCCCTCCCCGCAACCCGCGCGCGGCGGGCGGCGAGACGGGCGAAGTTTTCCTCCAACTCGGCCCCGACGAAGGCACGGTTCAACTCCTTGGCTGCGACCGCCGTGGTGCCCGAGCCGGTGAAGGGATCGAAGACGAGGTCTCCCTCCCTCGTCGAAGCGAGCAGGGCACGCCGCACGAGCCTCAAGGGCTTCTGGGTCGGGTGGTATCCGTGTAGCTTCTCGCGCCTGGGCACGGCCGGGATGCGCCAGACCGATGAGACCTGGCCCGTGGGATCCGGGCTGTTGACGAGGTCGTAGTTGAAGGTATGGCGGGCGCCCCTGCCCCTGCTCGCCCAGATCAGGGTCTCGTGCGCGTGAGTGAAGG
>JADDPR010000309.1 GCA_016781775.1 Rubrobacter sp.
TTACTTCTTTCCTTAATCAAACTTCAAGAGTCTTAATGTGATCTACCTAACACACAGCGGTTGCGCGGGCACGCGGCGCCGATGTGAAGCTGGAGATGCCGGGGCGGGCAGGGGAGGAGACGAGTTCGCGCCTTCCCTTCGGCACGTGAATCTCCGGCTCGTCTGTGGTGGGCTACAGGGCCAGGTAACGGTCGAGGAAGGCGGCGATCTTGGGGTAGGCGTCGAGGCGGTTCTTGAGCTTGGCGAGGCCGTGGCCCTCGTCCTCGTAGAGGAGGTACTCGACCGTCCCGCCGTTGTTCTTCACGCGGTCCACGATCTGCTCGGCCTCCCCCACCGGCACCCGGGGGTCGTTCTTGCCGTGGATGACCATGAGCGGGGCCGCTATCTTCTCGGCCTTGTGGATCGGGCTTATGGACTCCAGAAACTCCCTGTCCTTCTCCAGCGAGCCGTACTCGGGCTCGCGCAAGGCCCTGCGGTAGCTGCCGGTGTTCTCGAGGAACGTCACGAAGTTCGCGATCCCGACGATGTCCACCCCCGCGGTCCAGAGCTCGGGGTACTCCGTAAGCGCCGCGAGCACCATGAACCCGCCGTAGGAGCCTCCCATGACCGCGACGCGCTCGTGCCCCCTCTCGCGCAGCCAGTGGGCCGCGTGCGCGAGGTCGGCGACGGAGTCCATCCTCAAGCGCACGTCGTCGAGGTGGGTGTAGGCCTTGCCGTAGCCCGTCGAGCCGCGCACGTTCGGGGAGAGGACCGCGTAGCCCTTGAGGAGGAGGTACTGCGTGACGGGGGCGAAGAGGGGCCGCGACTGGCTCTCGGGGCCGCCGTGCACGTTGACGACGACCGGGGCGCCGCTCGTCCCCTCCGGCTCGTACAGGAGCGCGGGGATCCCGCGCCCGTCGAACGAGGGGTAACGCACGATCTGTGGCCTGCGAAACGTTGCGACCGGGATGCCGGCCGTCGCCGAACGGGTGAGCCGCTGCGGCTCCCCGTCGGGGATGCCCACGACCCAGATGTCGGGGTTGCGGTTCGGCCCCGTGAGGGTGAAGGCGAGCCTGCGAGAATCCGGGGAGAAGGAGAAGCCCCCGAAGATGCCGGGCGGTATCTCGGGGTTCGGAGCGCGCCTCCCCCGGCCGTTGAAGAGCAGGAAATCCGAGAATCCCTCGACGTTTCGCGAGACGGCGAGCCAGCGTCCGTCCGGCGAGAGCTCCAGGCTCTCCACGTCCCAGGCGTCGGGGGTTAGGTGCTCGATCTCCAGGCTGCCGAGGTCCAGGCGGGCGAGCCTCACGAAGTCCCCGTCCCGATCCGTCGCCAGAAACAGGCTCTCGCCGTCCGCCGCCACCTCGGTTCCGGAGAAGCGCGCGTCGCCCTCGTGCGGCGTCAAGAGGGTCGCCTCGCCGCTCGCGAGGTCGAGCTTGTACAAATCGTTGTTCAGGTTCGAGTGATGGCGCGAGACCACGAGGAAGGAGCCGTCCGGCGCCCAGGCCTGAACGGTGTGGTAGCCGGAGACCTCCCAGACCCTCTCGGGTTCGGCGTCGGCCTCCAGTCCTTGCGTGAAGACGTCGAAGTCGGTGCCGTTGCGGCGGGTCGCGGTGTAGGCGATGCGCGAGCCGTCCGGGGAGAAGCCGCCGAAGTAGTGGATGGCGTCGGGGGCGCGGGTCAGGTCCCGGTCCTCGCCGCTTGCCGGGTCGAGGAGGAAGAGTTGGGAGCGCTCGTTGCCGCCGGCGTCCATCGCGTAGACGAGCTTATTCTCAGTCGGGGAGTAGTGGGCGCCCGAGACGCGCTCGTCGTGGAAGGTGATCTGCTCCGGCCAGCCCCCGCCGGCGGAGGCCGCAACCTCCCAGACCTGGGGGACGCCGGTGATCTCGGTGAGGAAGGCGACGCGGCGGCCGTCGGGGGACCACGTAGCGCCGGAGGCCCCCCTTATCTTCAGGTACCGGGAAAACTCGTACCGCAAACGCGCTCCTCTCGACTCACCGCAGGACCCTTTATCCTTGCCCGGAGCCGCCCGAGCGCAAGCTTTCGAGGGCGGCGGGATCTTCGAGCGTCGAGAGGTCGCCCGGGTCGCGGCTCTCGGCGAGGGCCTGGATGCTGCGGCGAAGCATCTTCCCGCTCCTCGTCTTCGGCAGGGCGTCGACGAAGTGGATGGTGGCGGGGCGTGCGATCGCCCCTACCTTCTTCGCCACGATCTCCTTTATGGACCTCTCCAGCTCGGCGCGCCCGTCCTCCGACTCCAACTTCTCGCCGCTCTTCGCGACGACGTAGGCGAAGACCACCTGCCCCTTGTACTCGTCCTTCACCCCGACGGCGGCGGACTCGGCGACCTCGGGATGGTCGCTTATCGCCTCCTCGATCTCGCGCGTCCCGAGCCGGTGCCCCGCGACGTTTATCACGTCGTCCGAGCGCCCCATGATGAAGTGGTAGCCCTCCTCGTCCTTTGTCGCCCAGTCGAAGGTCGAGTAGAGCTCTTCGGGGAAGTCCGAGAAGTACGTCTCGACGAAGCGCTCGTCGTCTCCCCAGATCGTGCTCATGCACCCGGGCGGCAGCGGCGGCTTTATGGCGAGCACCCCGCGCTCGTTCGGCCCGACCTCCTCGCCGGTATCCTCGTGGACCAGCTTCACGTCGTAGCCCGCGCACGGGAAGCCCGCCGAACCCGACTTCACCGGCGCATCCTCCAGGCCCGGCATCATCGCGGCCAGGATCGGCCACCCCGTCTCCGTCTGCCAGTAGTTGTCCCGCACGGAGACGCCCAGGGATTCAGAAGCCCAGCGCGAGGTCGGCTCGTCCAGAGGTTCGCCGGCCAGGAAAAGCTTGCGAAGGGAGCTCGTGTCGTGCTTCTTCATGTACTCCGGATCCTGCTTGCGGAGCGCCCGGATCGCCGTCGGCGAGGTGAACATCGTGTGGACGCCGTGGTCCTCCACGATCTTCCACCATATCGCCGGGTCGGGGCGGATCGGGAGCCCCTCGTAGAGGATCGAGGTCATCCCGTGCAGGAGCGGGGCGTAGACGATGTACGAGTGCCCGACGACCCACCCGACGTCCGACGCGCAGAACATCGTCTCGCCCGGCGCCGAGTCGAAGACGTGCTCCATCGAGGCCGCGAGCGCGACGGCGTAGCCGCCGGTGTCGCGCTGCACCCCTTTGGGCGTCCCCGTCGTCCCCGAGGTGTACAGGATGTAGCTCGGCTCGCTCGACTCGACCCACTGAACGGGAACCTCGACGCCCGCGTGCTTCTCGCGGAGCTCGGCGTACTCCCGGTCGCGGCCCTCGGTGAGGGTCAGGTCTTCGTCGATCCCACGCCGGCAGAAGAGCACATTCTCCGGCGGGTGCTCGGCGATCTCTAAGGCCTCGTTCACCAGCGGCTCGTAGCGGATCACGTTCCCGCCGCGCATCCCGGCGTCGGTGGTGACCATGACCTTGGGCTTCGCGTCGTCTATTCGCTTGGCGAGGCTGCCCGCCGCGAAGCCGCCGAAGACCATGGAGTGTACGGCCCCGAGGCGCACGCAGGCGAGCATGGCGAAGACCGCCTCGACCATCATCGGCATGTAGATGATGACCCGATCTCCCCTGCCGACGCCGAGCTCCCTAAGCGTCGCCGCGAAGGCGTTGACCTCGGCGTACAGGTCCCCGTAGGTGTAGCTCTCCTCGGCGCCCGTCTCGGTGGAGATGTAGATTATGGCCTTCTGGTCCCGCCGCTCGTCGAGGTGGCGGTCGACCGCGTTGTAGCAGAGGTTCGTCTCCCCCCCGACAAACCAGCGGACAAAGGGCGGGCGGCCGAAGTCGCAGACCTCCTCGAAGTCCTTGTTCCAGTGAATGCGCCGGGCCTGCTCCGACCAGAAACCGTCGCGGTCCTCGATCGAACGCCGGTGAAAGGCCTTGTACTCCTCTATGCTCAACGTTGCCTCCTCTTCCCCGCCAAAGATATCCTGCGGCGTCCCCACGCCGATGCCGGGCATTCTAGCGTAGCCGCATCGCCCACGGACCTGTAACGTGCAGCGAGACGCGGAGGGAGCGTGAGCGATGCGGTGGATAAGAAGGCTCTTCAGAGAAGGAGACCCCGACCGGGAGCCGGGGCGCGACGCTCCGGGAGGCATCCTGCCCGCGGAGGAGGCCGAGAAGATCGGGACGGAGCATGATCTCCTCGCGGGCTACGAGGCCGCCCTGGAACGGAACACGCAGGCGGCGAGGTCCGAGGAACGCGGCGACGTGGAGGGGGCGATCCACCTCTACGAGACCAGCGTCGCCGAGGAGTTCGTCGGCGCCCACCCCTACGAACGACTCGCCGCCCTCCACGAGAACCGCCGAAACTACGCCGGGGCCCTCCGCGTCACCGAGACCTTTGTAAGCCTCGCCCGCAGCGGCAGGCTGCCCCGCGGCTCCCAGCGCTCCGCCGACCGGAAGCTCCCCGAGTTCGAGGCCCGCGCCGAACGGTACCGCCGGCTGCTGGAGGGCTAGGGGGTGCCCTTACCCCTCCAAAACGCTCCTCATCTGCTCGAACTCCTGGCGGGAGAGCTCGCCGCGCGCGTACCGCTCCCGCACGATGCGAAGAGCCTCGGAGGGACCTTCGCCGGGTCTTATTCGCGAGATGAGACGCCTCCCGGAAAACAAAATTCCGAAGAATATACCCGCGAAGACGGCTACCGCGGAGACCAACGCCGGAAACACGCTAAAGATAAACATTTCCCAGAAACCAGGCCCGTAAGCACCCACGCTACACCCCTTTCCCAAGGAGAGACCTACCCGTCCGCACAACTATATGCACTCCTGAAGCCCGGGACGAGTCGCGAATGGCTTGTGCCCGCCGTTTCGTGACACCGGACGCGGGCATATAATTTTCTCGGGACTGGCGGCGAGAGGGACGGTGGGCGCTTGAGCTTCGAGGACACCAACCACTTCTTCGGTCGGGCGATGGACGTGATGGACATCGGGCAGAAGTCCGCAGGCTCACCAAACGCCGCGACCTCAACCTCCGCACGGCGGCCTTCGTCCTGGCGATAGGAAGGGTCGGCAAGGCGACCGTCCTGCGGGGCATCTACTAGGAGCTTTGGGAGCATGGAAGAGAGCGACATCAAGGGCGGGATGAAGGCGGCGCGCATCTTCGAATTCCTCTCCGAGGAGGAGAGCGAGGAGTTCGTGAGGGTCTCCGAGCCTGTTGTCTTCGCACCCGGCGAGATCATCATAAGGGAGGGCGGCACGCCGAGCAGCCTCTTCGTCCTTACCTCCGGCGTCGTCGAGGTCATGAAGCGCGTCCCCGGGCGCGGGACCCGCAAGCTCGCCGAGATCGACGCGAGCGACGGGAGGACCGTCGTCGGAGAACGCGGTCTCCTGGGCTCTAGCGGGGCCTCGGCCACGGTACGGGTGGGCTCCGCCGGCGAGGTCGAGGCCATAAAGATCCCCAGGGAGGCGTTCCGGGAGATGATTCGGGCCGGGAACCCCGCCGCGTACAAGCTCGCCACCCGGATCACCCGCCTCCTCGCCCGGCGCCTCACGCGCCTCGACGAGGAGGTCGTCGGTGCCATCCGCGAGCTCGACCGCCGCGGCGAGACCGACCTCGACGTCTTCCGCGACAAGCTGATCACAGAATGGATGGTCTGAGAACCCAGGAGGACCGTGCGTGCAGCCGACCGTGGAGAGCCTGCCGTTGTTCGAGACCCTCGCCCCCGAAGAGCGCCCGGAGATAGCCTCGCTCCTGGAGCCCGCGAGCTTCGCGGCCGGCGAGGAAATCATCACCGAAGGCGGCCCCGAGGAGTACCTGTACGTCCTCACCTCCGGCGAGGTCGAGGTACACAAGGAGGTGGTCCCCGGCCGGCACCAGCACCTCGCCACCATGCAGGCCCCGACCGTGGTCGGGGAGATGGGCCTGATGACCGACCCGACGGCGACGGCGACGGTCACCGCCCGGGACGCCGCGGAAGGCTGGCGCCTCCCGCGCGAAGCCTTCCTCCGGAGCCTGGACTCGGGCTCCGTCGCGGCCCACAAGATAGCGTACGAGATCGGGCGGACGGTCGCCGAACGCATGGCCGCCACCGACGAGGCCGTGGCGAAGATCATCGCCGGCCTCGAAGAAGACAGAGCCTCCGCAGACCGCGACTTCGACGTCTTCGGCGACAAGCTCATGCGCGAGTGGAGCTTCTAGGGACCGTCGGGACGAGGACTACCAAACAGCCGCCCCGCATGCCGGACGGCGGCGGGCGGCACGAGGGGAGCGCTCCCCTTAGCGCTTGATGAGCCCGACGACGCTGCGGGCGACGTCCTGGGCGACGTACCTCGCTATCTGCGGGTTCTCCTTGAGCCTGCGCGTCGAGTACTCGTACCAGTCCTTCCCAAACGGCACGTACACCCGCACCTTGTGCCCCGCCCCCACGAGTATGCGCCTCAGGGGCTCGTCAACCCCGAGGAGCATCTGGAACTCATAGCGGTCCTTCGGGAGCTTCAGCTCGTGCGAGATCCTCAGGGCGTGCCAGACGAGGTGCTCGTCGTGGGTAGCGACCCCCACGTAGCAGCCCGCCTCCATGAGCTTCTCGAGGAGGAAGACGAAGTTCTGGCGGACGGTGTCGAAGCCCTTGTAGGCGACCTCGCGGGGCTCGACGTAGATGCCCTTGCACAGGCGCACGGAGACCCCGGCCTCGGCGAGATGTTCCACGTCCCCCAGGCTCCGCCTTAGGTAAGCCTGGACCACGGCCCCGGTGTTCCCGTGCCGCTCGTGCATGTCCAGCACGATCCGGATCGTCTGCTGCGTGTGCGAGGAGTCCTCCATGTCCACCCGGACGAACCGCCCCCTCGCCTTGGCGTAGACGATCACCTCCTCCAGGTTGCTCCTGCACAAGCCCTCGTCGAGGTCGAGCCCGAGCCCCGTGAGCTTCACCGAGATCCCGCTCTTCAGGTCGTGCTCCACGATGGCGTCGACGACCCGCTTGTACTGCTCGAGCTTCTCGGCGGCGTCGGCGCGGTCCCTCGTGAACTCCCCGAGCACGTCCAGCGTGGCCAAGCAGCCCTGCCCGTTCAAACCCCTCACCGTGGCGACCGCCTCCGGAAGGCTCTCCCCGGCCATGTAGCGCCGGGAGATCCGGCGCACGATCGGGCGGGGTATCACAGGCACGGAGTTCGCTATGACCCTGTCCAGCATCCCCACGATCGAAGCCCCCGAAGACGCGCGTACTCGCTCCCCTTGGACCGGCATTCTAACCGAAGCGTCCGGCGGCATTGCTCCTCCGGTTTCAAACAGAAGACCCCGCCCCCGGAAGTTCGACAAGCATCGAAAAAGTCTTCTCGTAGCCCAAACGTTTTGTTATCCTATTCACTAACGTCCCTCCCCTTGGCGGCCGAGCGAAACGGTCTCGGGGGGCAAAGTTGGTACGGTGGGTTCATATACGGTGGGATACGTCCGGGTGTATAGTGTGCGGGACGTGAAAGGAGCTATACGTGCAGCAACAAATAACCGAGAAGGAGGCCCTCGCCGGGGTAGCGGTCGGCCGGGAGAGCGAAGAGATGTGCCTTCTGGCACGCTTCTTCAACGGGTTCGCCAACTCGACGCGGCTCTCGATCCTGTTGCTTCTGTCGCGGCAGGGCGAGACCAAGGTGGGTGACCTGGTTCAGGAGCTCGGTGCGCCGCAGCCGCGCATCTCGGACCACCTCAGGTGCCTCTCCTGGTGCGGCTACGTGAAGGTGCGGCGCGAGGGCCGCAACGCCTACTACTCCATCGCCGACGACAGGGTGCTCCAGGTCCTGAATCTGGGCGAGGCCATGCTCCGGGATAACCTGGAGCACGTCGAGGCCTGCGGCGCCATCAAGAAAGACTGGTAGCCGACACACCTTGAAGATAGAGCTCCTGTACTTCGGCGGCTGCCCCGGGGCCCCGGAGGCCCTCGCCGCCATCAAAAGGGTGGTCGCCGAAGCGGAGCTCGAGGCCGACGTGGTGCCCATCGACGTGGGTGACGCAGCCCACCCCGGCTTCTCCGGGAGCCCCACGGTGCTGGTAGACGGCGAAGACCCCTTCCCCGCCACGCGCACCGACGCCATAAGCTGCAGGCTCTACGAGACGCCCGATGGCCCCAGAAGCTTCCCGAACGACGCCATGCTGCGAACGGCGATCGTGAACAGAATCGGGGCTTAAGCCGAAACCCCCGCAGCGGTCGTGGTCCTCCACGAATCCAGCGACCCGGCTGCCCTGAGATGAGGCTAAGTTCCTTTTTGCCTTCGTTCGTCTTCCCCCGACAAACGATCTCTCCAATCGTGCGGGTCCTCGCACGCCTTCGGAGCTGAGAAGACCGAGATTTTGTTGACCGCGCCCGAGAGCGTATGATTCTGCGCTCTGCGGTAGATATGGAGCGTGGTTGCACGGCCGGCCGTGCGAGGTGGCCCGGCCTCCCCGAGGCCACGACATGGCGGCCAGGTCGAGGCAACACTACCGCTAAGTTATCCCGAGAAAGGAGTGCGCGTGAAGCTCAAGCTGTACAGCACCAGAGGCTGACCCTACGCCCGGCGGACCAGGATGGTCCTGCACGAAAAGGGAGCCGATTTCGAGGCCAGCGAGGTAAACCTACAAAACAAGAGCGAGGAGTTCCTCCAGGCGAGCCCGACGGGTAAGGTTCCCGTGATCCTGGTCGACGGCGACTCGCTCTACGAGTCGAACGTCGTCAACCAGTTTCTCGACGAGGTCTACGAGAGCCCGAAGCTCCTCCCCGAGGACCCGAAAGCACGGGCCCACGCCAGAATCTGGATGGCCCAGGCCGACGACAACTTCTACCCGCAGGTCTTCATCACGACGATGGGCCGCGAGCGCGGCTTCTCGGAGGAGAGAATCTCCGAGGCGTTCGAGAAGCTCAAGGGTACGCTCTCCCGGCTCGACGAGAGGCTAGGGGGCCGCGAGTACCTGGCGGACGGCTTCTCCCTGGCGGATATCGCCCACGCCGGCAACTTCGTCCGGCTACACGAGCTCGAAGAGCAGGGCGCCCTCTCCCTCGCTGACTACCCGAACGTAGCCTCCTGGATGGAGAGAATCGAGGCACGGGAGAGCTTCGAGGCCGCAGGGTAAGCTACCGAAACCCTTTCCCCGCAAGAAGCAGGAATCAAGCTCGCCTCCGCTCAGCCCCCCTGGCGGCACTCTCGAGAGAAGCTTCGGACGAGCGGGTACTGCCCGGCAGCACGAAGCGGGCCGAGGCCAATGCGGTCTCGGCCCGCATGTTCTTTCGATGTTGGATTTTTCGGGCCTTTGGCGACGGTCGGCGTGACCTTACCGTTGCTCTTGTGGTGCGTACGGGCGAGCCGGGGCGGCTATACCGTGGTTTACAGGAGGATCGGGGCGAGTTTCTCCCTGTCTATAGCGACGTCTCGAACCGCGGGATCAGGACGAATCTCGCCGCTAAAAGCTCGCCGTGACCGTCGGAGAAGAGTTTTCTACCTCGCCGATCTTCCGGCCCGGGGGCGAGGGCCGCGAATCCCGTGCTGGTCCCTGGCCCTTCGGTGTTCTCCCGGCGCCCCTCGCGGCCCCCCGTCGTTGCGTGGATCGGAACCTCTCCGCCCGGTCTATGGGTCCCCTGCGAGCGTGGCCCCGTGAGGCACCGGCCGGACCGGGGCGCCTTGCCCGTCGCCCAACAGGTGGCCTACGAAGCTCTTCCAGTGCATAAAGTTCTCCGGGACGTAACCGTCCACCGGGTTCCCGTGGACAGGGTCGATCAGCACGCCGTCGATGCCCGCGTAGAGCCCGAGGAGCAGCGAGACAAACTCACCCCCGCAACACTCCCTTGCATACCACCCCTCCGAGAGGTCGCCGGAGACCAGGAAGTCTCCCGCCGCCGTCTCGGAGGTGAACACCGGAAGCACCTCCGTCCCATCCCGCAGCGTGATGTGCATCAACTCCGGCCCGTGCGCCCCCCCGCGCCGGGCGATCGCGTGGCGCCGGAGCACCGGGTGTAGTAGCCTGTGCATTCCGGCCCCGACATCGGCGGCGCCGATCCGTACGCTCGCTTCGATCAACCCTGTCATGCGCAGATCTCCTGACTAGTAGACGGGGTCGCGCTCGCGCCGTCCGCGCGAGCGCGACCCCGTCTTCCGTGCCCTTCTCTCTAAACGAACTCGACGTCCAAAAACCCCGTCTCCCTCACCGCGGCGCCTTCGCAATCGCCGTTGTAGCGCCAGGGATGCAGGATCTCGTCCTCTCGACGACGGACGTCGAGCTCTTCGAGCACCGCGCTCTCGTGGTCCGCGCCGCAGCGTGCGCAGGCGGTCTCGAAGCGTGTCAGCGTCGGCTTCTCACCGCAGTCGCAATCGACCACGACGCGATCAGGCACCCACCTGTAGGACCTGCCGAACTCCGTCGCGTGGACGTCGTAGCGCCCCCCGGTGTGCTGTATCACAGTTACCATAAAGACCTTCCTCTCCGGCAAACAGCCGTCGCCGCAAGCGATCCCAGCGCCCGCTCTACCCACTCGGACCTTCCCCACGCGCCCACTAGGGCCCGGGGCATGGAGGCGGGCCGAACCCTTCCACGGCCTTTGTCCCGCGACGCGCCCCACGATCGCCGCCCCGGGTCCGTTCGCGAACCGCGATGGTCCCGGCGGCACCCACCGCCTCGCCGGGATCTACCGCTCCGTCCTCCACGCCCTCGGCCTGCCCCAGGCCTCGTACCAGATATCCAATGCAAGTTTTATGCCAGGTCCTCCTTTCCCTTTCCGGGTACGAATGATTACGCAGGGGTGCGGGACCGTCATGAACCGATTGGGCCATCTTTAGCTGATGCATATGCATCAGCTCTTGGCCTTACCCGCTCCGACGGCCCGGTGGCCCGTGGTATGCTTCGTGCGTAGGAACGACACGGAGCAGTGGGTAGAAGACTGTGCCATCGGGAGAAGTTCCGACGGGAGGAATCTCAGGCCTGTTCGGGGTCATCAGGCTCGTGTGGAACGCAGTACGCGGCGCAGGCTCCGGGGGTGTGGGACCAGGTCCGGGCGCGGAGAGCTGCGGGGGGACGATCTCATGGTGAGCGGGGCCGGCGAGCCCGGGGGGGAAGGAGTACGGATGCTGGCTCTGGCCGTCTCGGCCAGCCCTCACGGCATCCTCATCACGGACCCGAACAGACCGGACGACCCCATCGTCTACGTCAACCCCGCCTTCGAGAAGCTCACAGGCTACGCGGCCGAGGAGGTTCTGGGGAGAAACTGCAGGTTCTTGCAGGGGGACGACCGGAATCAGGCGGCCCTGAGCGAGGTTCGCGCAGCGTTGCGGGAGGGGCGCGAGTGTCGGGTGGTCCTCCGCAACTACAAGAAGGACGGGACGCTCTTCTACAACGAGCTCTCGATCTCCCCCGCCCGCGACGGGAGCGGGCGCCTGCTCAACTTCGTCGGGGTCCAGGAAGACGTCACCGAGCGCAAGCGGACGGAGGACGCGCTGCGCGAGGCCGAGGAGAAGTACCATTCCATCTTCGAGAACTCCATCGAGGGTATCTTCCAGACGTCGTTGGATGGGCGGCTCCTGGCGGCCAACCCCGCCATGGCACGCATCTTCGGCTACGACAGCCCAGAGGAGATGATCGAAGAGGTCGTGGACGTGGGCGAGCAGCTCTACGAGGACCCCGCGCGGCGCCGGGAGCTCGCAGGGATTCTAGAGGAGCGGGACGCCGTCTCCGGCTTCGAGATCCGGGTGCGGCGCAAGGACGGCAGCCTGGTCTGGATCTCGACGAACGCCCGCGCCCTGCGCAAGGACGGGCGCATGGTCGGCATTCAGGGGACGGTCGAGGACATCTCGGAGCGCAAAAGGGCCGAAGAGGCCCTGCGCGAAGGGACGGAGACCCTTGAGAAGCTCAACCACGTCGGGCAGCTCTTGTCGTCCGAGCTGGACGGGCAGAAGCTCGCGCAGGCGGTAACAGACGAGGCGACGAAGCTTATCGGCGCCTCCTTCGGCGCTTTCTTGAACACGGTCGGCGGCGACGATTCGTACACGCTGCGCGCCATCTCCGGCCTCTCGCACGAGGCCTTCTCGCAGTTTCACATGGCGCGTAAGATCCGGGTCTTCGACACGGCCTTCAAGAACAGGGAGGTCGTGCGCTCCGACGACATCAGGGAGGAGCCGGATTACGGCGATCTGCCGGCGTACGGGGGCGCCCCCGAGGGCACCCTGCCCGTGGCCAGCTACCTCGCCGTCCCGGTCGTCTCGCGCTCGGAGGAGGTGCTGGGCGGGCTGTTCTTCGGCCATCCCGAGCCCGGGGTCTTCGGGGAGCGCGAGGAGGGTATCGCCACGGCGCTCGCCGCGCAGGCGGCCGTGGCGCTGGACAACGCCCGCCTCTTCGAGTCGGTCCGGGAGAGCGAGGAGCGCTACAGGGTGCTGTACGAGGACAATCCGTCCATGTACTTCACGCTGGACTCCGAAGGCACGGTGCTCTCGGTCAACCGTTTCGGGGCGGAGAACCTGGGCTACAAGCCCGACGAACTGATCGGACGCCCGGTGCTGGAGATCTTCCACGAAGACGACAAGGCCAACGTCCGGCGCCACCTCGACGCGTGCCTCAGAAACCCGGGGTCCCTGGGCCTCTGGGAGGCCCGCAAGATAAGCAAGGATGGGAGCATCTTGTGGGTCGAGGAGAGGGCCAGCGTCGTAAGGACCGCCGGGGGCGGGCAGATCGCCCTCGTCGTGTGCGAGGACATCTCGGAGCGCAAGAGGGCGGGGGAAGCCCTGCGCGAGGTGCGGGACGCCGAGCGCGCCCGCATAGCCCGGGACATACACGACGAGGCCCTGCAAGACATCGTCCACGCCCTGCAGCAGATCCAGATCGGCAAGGCACTGGCCGGAGGAGGCCGGAACGCCGCCGATCTCGACGAGGCCTCCGCCGCGCTCAAACGCTCCGTCGAGGGCCTCCGCAGCGCCATCTACGACCTGAGGCTGGAGGAGCATAGGAACCGGGGCTTCTCCGAGATGCTCGCATCCCTCGTCAGGATGAACCGCCGGCGGTCGCCGGAACGCGAGATCAAGCTCTCCATGGCCGAGGGCGTCACGCCCCTGCCGCTCGACAAGGACGGGCAGGTCGAGCTCTTGCGCATCCTGCAGGAGGCCCTCACGAACGCCCGTTGCCACTCCGGCGCGCAGACCATCTCGGTAACGGTCGAAACCTCGGGGAACAAGCTCCGAGCGGAGGTCTCCGACGACGGGCGCGGCTTCGATCCGCTCGAAACCTCCGGGATGGGCACCAGGAACATGCGGGAGCGGGCCCGCGCCCTCGGCGGGAGCCTGAGCGTGAAGAGCCGACGCGGGGAGGGGACCACGGTGTGCTTCGAGATGCCCCTCGGAGGGAAGGACGCGGAGGAAGACGCAGCCCGCATCCTGCTCGTCGAGGACCACGCCTCCTTCCGCCAGGCCGTCGCTTCGGTTCTGGATCGGGCGCCCGAGCTCGAGGTCGTCGGGCAAGCGGGCTCCCTACGGGAAGCCCGCGAGGTGCTCCGGAAGGGGGACGTGGACGTCGCGATCGTCGACCTCGGACTCCCGGACGGCTACGGCGGCGAGCTCGTCAAGGATCTGCGCGGCGCAAACCCCGAGGCGCAAGCGCTCGTCCTGAGCGCCACCCTCGACCGCTCGGAGATCGCCCGGGCCGTGGAGTACGGGGCCGCCGGGGTCCTGCACAAGACGGTCGGCATGGACGAGGTCGTGGACGCCGTCAGGCGTCTGCGCGCGGGCGAGACGCTCATGCCCCTGTCCGAGGTCGTGGAGCTCTTGCGCTTCGCCGGCACCCGCAGAAAGGAGGAGCAAGAGGCGCGAGAAGCCCTCGCCCAGCTCACCCCTCGCGAGCGCGAGGTGCTGCAAGCCCTCGCCGAGGGGCTCGATGGCCGGGAGATCTCCGAGAGGCTCAACATAAGCGCCACCACGGAGCGCAACCACATGGCCAGAATCCTCGCCAAGCTCGGCGTCCACTCCAGGCTCCAAGCCCTCGTTTTCGCCCTGCGCTACGGCGCCGCAGAGATAAGGTAGACGAGTCGGGAAGTTCCGTAGCAGCGGCCACACCTCCATGTCCACGGGCGTCGTATGCGAAGCGGCGCCGCCCCTCTAGAAGGACCTCGGCAGCCCCAGGACGTGCTCGGCGACGTAGGAGAGGATGAGGTTCGTGGAGATCGGGGCGACCTGGAAGATCCTGGTCTCGCGGAACTTCCTCTCGACGTCGTACTCGGCGTCGTAGCCGTAGCCGCCGAAGGTCTGCATCGCGACGTTGGCGGCCTCCCAGGCAGCCTCCGCGGCCAGGAGCAGGGCCATGTTCGCCTCGGCCCCGCAAGGCTCCCCCCTCTCGAAGAGCCCGGCGGCCCTCAAGCGCATCAGGTCCGCAGCCTCGACCCTGGCGTGCGCCTTCGCTATGGGGAACTGTACCCCCTGGTTCTGCCCGATCGGCCTCCCGAAGACCTCGCGCTCCTTCGCCCGCCGGGTCGCC
>JADDPR010000060.1 GCA_016781775.1 Rubrobacter sp.
CTAGGGGTAGCTTTCACGTCAACGCTGTATTTGCCCACTCGGGTCGCAGCTATAAACATGCCTCATCGGGTTGTTCGTTGAAATCATCCCAGCATGCGAGACGCGGCCCGATCGATCATCCAATCGGGCCCATTCGTCGGCTTTATGAGTTTGGCAGGGTAGTCTTGCGGGTCAGCGTCGCCTTGGAGGATCTCCTTCAGCGCCTCTGCCTTGCCCTCCCCCGCGACGAGGAAGACGACCCTTGTCGCGGCGTTGATCGCGGGCGCGGTGAGCGTGAGACGTGTCGTCCCGAGCTTCTCTACGGGGTTCTCCACGACCCAGCGGTCCCGTACGTCGAGGGCAGGGGTACGCGGGAAGAGGCTCGCGGTGTGGCCATCGTCACCTATTCCGAGCATCACGAGATCCAGGCGCGGAGGGCCGCCGAAGAAATCCGTTAACTCCTCCTCGTAGAGCGCGGCGGCCTCCGGGGGCGAGAGCTCGCCCCGCATCCTATGGACGGAGTCCACAGGCACGCGCGACAGGAGAGCCCCCTTCGCCATGCGGTAGTTCGAGTCCTCGTGGTCCGGGCCGACCGTGCGCTCGTCACCGAAGAAGACGTGCACCCTGCCCCAATCGAGGTCCGACGGGGAGGCGTACTCCGATGCAAGCAGTTCGTAGGTCGCCTTCGGGGTCGAGCCACCGGCCAGGGCGACGGCGAAGCGGTCGGATCTCCCTATGGCCTCCCTGGCCTCCTCTACAAAGAGACGGGCGGCGGCAGAGGCGAGCTCCCGGACGTCCTCGTGGATGCGTACGTCCGGCGTCACAGGTCCAGCAGGATCTCTACGGCGCGCCGGAGCGCCGCCTCGTAGACCTCGTCCCGGCCGACGAGCCTGAGCTCCTCGCCGAGAAAGGCCCCGACGTCGGAGGGACCGAGGTGAACCGTGCGCTCGCCGACGATCTCGTCGCCGCGCAGGACGCAAGAGCGGGCGTCCGTGGCCTCCCTGTGACGCGAGACCTCGAAGGTAAGCCCGCCGTCGCACAAGAGCCTCGCCCGTCGCAGGGCCGCGTCGGAGGTGTTTGGGGTAAGGCGGACGGTGACCTCGCCGGAGGGTCCCGAGAAGACAAGCTCGCGCCCGCCGTCCTCCGTGCGGGAGGCAGACCCGGGGCGCCAACCGAGGCAGGAGGAGAGCCAACCGGCGAAGAGCAGCGCGCGGCTCCCGGCGTCCGGGGCGTACTGGACCTCGACCTGCCGGATCTTCTCTAGCTCCCCGGCCCTCTCGGGGGGCGCGAAGAGCTCCGTTATCAGGGAGCGCCACGGCGAGAGGGCCGCCCACTGGAGGTCCCCGACCGCCGGGGTCTCCTCGTCTCCCACAAGCTCCGCAACAGCCCGCAAGGAGGCTTCGGGGTCGTCCGCCGCGCCGGTGTCGAGGACGATGCGGCCGGCGAGGGCCGCCATGCCGTCGCACCTCGGCGAGGCCGGGATGTCGCCGTTCGGGTACCAGAGAAAGACGGGGAGGTCCGGGATCAGGAGCGGGCCCGCGAGGCTTTCGAGGTGCTTTGCGGGGGGACCCTCGACGTGGAGCGTCACCCCTTCGGCGCAGACCCTGGCGCCCCCGCCTCCCCGGGTGCTGCAGAAGACCGAGAGCCCGATCTCCAGGTTCGTCCGCTCTTCCTCGGGGTCGGAGATCATGACGAGCGCCCGCGACGGATAACGGCCCGAGAGCTCGTTGATCACGCGGGTCACGCCTTCCGCGGATTCCTCGTCCGTGACCACGATCAGGTTCAGGACGCTCGCACGGGCCCCCAGGGTGCCGTCGTCGTTCGCCCTGAGACGCGCGAGCCCCCGCTCTATCTCCGAGACGGACATCGCGCCTCCGCCGCCCGGGGACGCCCGAAACTCCCCGATCACGGCCGCCTCCAGTGTCGGCCGTCGCGCGCGAGCAGCTCGTCGGCCTCCTCGGGACCCCAAGTCCCCGCCGGGTAGGGGGGGATCTCCTCGGTCTGTGCCCAGTACCTCATCACCGGCTCCAGGATGCTCCACGCCCCTTCCGTCTCGTCCGCCCTTATAAACAGCGTCGGGTCGCCGAGCATCAGGTCGAGGAGGAGGCGCTGGTAGGCGTCCGGGGCCTCTTCGAGAAAGGCCGAGCCGTAGAGGAGGTCCATGTTGACGGAGCGGACCTCGAAGCCCGAGCCCGGCACCTTCGCCCCTATCTTCAGGGAGACCCCCTCGTCGGGCTGCACCCTTATGACCAGCACGTTCGGCTCCAGGCCCTCGGTCCCGGCGCGCGCGAACGGCGTGTGGGGGGCGGCCTGAAACTGCACGGCGATCTCCGTCGCCTTCTTCGGCATCCTCTTGCCGGCTCGCACGTAGAACGGCACCCCGGCCCACCTCCAGTTGTCCACGAAGAGCCGCAGCGCGACGTAGGTCTCGGTGGTGGAAGAAGGATCGACGTCCCCCTCTTCCCGGTATCCGGGCACCTCCTCGCCCCAGACCCATCCCCGCTCGTACTGGCCCCTGACGGCGGACCGCTCGGCCTCGCCGTCGTGCATGCGGCGGACCGCCCTGAGGACCTTCACCTTCTCCTCGCGCACCGACTCGGCATCGAAAGCGACGGGCGGTTCCATCGCGGTGAGGCAGAGCACCTGCATGAGGTGGTTCTGGACGATATCCCTGAGGGCGCCGGCCTCCTCGTAGAAGGCGCCGCGCGTCCCGACGCCGATGTCTTCCGCGACGGTGATCTGGACGTGATCCACGTAGTGCTGGTTCCAAATCGGCTCGAAGATGCCGTTGGCGAAACGTAGAGCCAGGATGTTCTGGACGGTCTCCTTGCCGAGGTAGTGGTCGATGCGGTAGATCTGGCGCTCCTCGAAGTAGCGCTGTATCCCCGCGTTGAGCTCCCTGGCACTCGCCAGGTCGCGCCCGAAGGGCTTCTCGATCACGAGCCGGGCGTACCCGTCCCCCTCGCCGCGGTTCATCCCCGCCTCCCCCAGCCTCTCCACGATGGTCGCGAAGAGGGACGGCGAGGACGACAGGTAGAACATCCGGTTCCCCTGCGTCCCCCGCTCCTCGTCGAGCTCGCTCAAGAAACCCCTGAGCTCTTCGTACGTCTCGGGCTTTTTGGAATCGCCGGCGAGGTAGAAGATGCCTTGAGAGAAGGACTCCCACACATCGTCGCTCACGCCACCACTCCGCTGCTCCTCGAGCGCCTCGCGCAGGCGGTCGCGGAACTCTTCGTGGCTCATGGGGCTGCGCGAGAGGCCGACGACGGCGAACTCCATCGGGAGGCGCCGCTGGGCGGCGAGGTCGTAGAGGGCGGGAATAAGCTTGCGCCGCGTCAGGTCGCCGGAGGCCCCGAAGATAACCATAGCCCCCGGCTCGGGCGCCCTCGGGAGGCGCCGGTCGTCCCGCAGTGCTTCGGGCGTAAGTTGCGTCTGGGCCAAGATGGAGCCCTCCCTTACTTCTGCTCCGGGTACTTCGTCGAAGCCTCCTGGATGGCGTGCCCGCCGAACTGTCCGCGCAGGGCCGCTATGACCTTCATGGCGAAGGAGTCGTCCTGGCGGGAGGCGAACCGGGCGAAGAGCGAGGCGGAGA
>JADDPR010000088.1 GCA_016781775.1 Rubrobacter sp.
TCCACGCCCAGGAACCCGAAAAGGTTCTGCAAAGTGCCGAGGGTATCGGCGTCCAAGTCCTCGTGCAGATAAACCCGGATCTGGCCCCGGTCGAACGCGTCGTAGTAGCGCTTCAGCTGCGCGTGGTAGAAGCCCATCCGCTTGTAGTGCCAGGAGTGCTCCCAGTTGTCTTTCGCCCGCCGCCCCTCCTCCCTCAGGGCCGAAGCGAAATCGGCGATCGGCTCACGGCCGCACGCGCGCATCATCAGGAAGCCCGAGTACGCCCTTTCGACGGGGTCGCGCAGAACGGCAACGAGCTTGGCCTCGGGGACGTAGCGCCGGATGCGCCCGGGAGCTTTGGGGCTGTAGAGGTACAAAGGCGAGGCCTCGCCGATGGCCTTTTCGCCCGACACCCCGCCGAACAGCCCGCGGTAGGCTTCTAGGCCGGTTACCGACGAGACGTTCACGGAACGCTCCAGCACCTCCCGGTCGCGCGGCCCGCGAAAATCCAGCCTCTCGCCCTCCAAGGCGAAGAAGTTCGTCTCTTTCACGGGGCTCATGTAGACTTGCGGGTGCTCATTCAGGTAGCGATACAGAGCGGTCGTCCCGGACTTCGCAGCGCCGATAACGAGGAAGTTCGGCATATGCATGTACTCACCTGCTTTCCGGATGCGCGTCATAGGAGGGCAGGCACACTATCTCGGCCGGAGAAGATCAGCGCTGGACTCACAGCGCCCACCGCTTCAGCTTATCTATGAGGTGGCGCACTCGCCCCGGCGTCGCCGGCGTACGAACCGCGCGTCTCGGTCCCCTAGAGCCTTGGCAGAGGCGTGGGAGAGCACGTTTACGAGCTATGGTGCTCGTCCGGCGTTCCCGTCTCGTGCTCGCCACCGGTCGCGTCCTTTTCCTTCCCTGCCGCCCTTAAGTGTCCATCTCCCCCTGGCTGCCGGCCTCGAAGAGCGGGCCGTACTCGGCCGGGAGCTGCGAGCGGACGTCTTCGATCTCGCCGCGCGTTATCGCCTCTCCCAGCACGTCGACCACCACCCGGGCGTGGTAGACGGCCCTCGGGAGATCCACGCCCTCGTCCCGTTCGCAGACCCGCTCAAAGAACTCGTCCAGCGAGAAGGACTCGCCGGCGCCCGCCCGCTCGTGCTCGAGATGTTCGGCGATCTCGGGCGGGAGCTGGGAAGCGAGGTCTTTCGCCTCGCCTCCTCTTAAACGTTCGGCGAGGGGTCGGAGGGTAGCCCGGGTGGCCTTCTCCGCCTCTTCGCGGGAGCCCATGTGGCCCCGCTCCCGTACCTCTTCGATGAATTCGTCGTAGTTCACTTGGGCCTCCTCCTGTCGAAGCTCTATTCGCTTATCCCGCTATTCCTCGCAGGCCGTAGTCTCTCGGGCGGCTCATGCTCCCCTCTGCTTCGATCCGTTCTTCTCTCTCTAACGGAGAGCGAGGATACAGATGATGCTATCTTTCGTTACCTCCCTCCCATCTACTCTTTTTGCCGCTTATGCATCTCCTCCAGCCCGGCGGCGGCCTCCTGGCGGGCAGCAGCGCCCAGGGCGGCGATCCGAGCCTCCAAGAAGCGCGGCGCCACCGATCGCGAAATCCCGCGATGACTTCTACGACCGAAAGCCCCATGCCGACCTAAAAGTCCTCCATCTTCTCGCTACAGCGAACCAGCGCCGAGATAAACGCGTCGCGTACCTCTTCTCGGACCCTCCGTGCGACCCGCTCGCGGCATTCGTCGGCCTTCGCCCGGGCTTCTTCGGTCAGACAGTAGTCGAAAGCTTCCCGCAGGGCCTCGTCGGTGAGGGAATCGGCCGTGAACACAACCGGCCAACCTATCGCTCCCGCCTGGCGCTTGACCTTGGCCCCTCCGGCGATAGCGTCTATGGCGACGGCGGGGACGCCGTTCTTGAGGGCCAACACCATCCCGTGCAAGCGGGTCGTCAAAACGACGTCCATCCGGGCGATGAGCGACTCCACCTCGGCGGGGCTGCGCAGACCCGTGCAGTTGGCGTCGAGGCGCGTGTCGATGGGCACCACCGACATCCCTCGAGATGCCACGAGTCGGCCGATGGCTTCGTTCGCGGCCTGGTGCACGGCTTTCCCTTCGTACTCGGGTTGCGGACCTACCAGGACGACGCCGACAACAGGTACCCGCGCCCGAGCCGAGAGGAAGGTAATGTCAGGACGAGAACTAGTCGGACTATCTCGTTCCAGCAAAAGATCGAAGGGGTTCCAAACATCGAGCGTCTCGAGCATCGACAGGTTGAGACCGACGGTCCGAGAGTCGACGAAGCGCCGCAACAGCTCCGTGATCCGTTTCTCCTCCTTACGGACCGGGCCGCACACGAATACGACTTGCGAGTAGGTTTCGGGATCGACCGACCGCCAGTCGACACCCCCGAGGAATGGGGAGGCAAGCGCGCCATCATAGGAACAGCCAGCGCGCTTTAGCCACTCGCAGGCGAGATCTCGCGCGAGTAGATCCCCAGCCGTGGCGCCGCCATTCTCGAAGCTGAACCAACCCGCGATGAGGGCTTTCACGAACTGGCTTCTCCTACGAAGAAGGCGATTTTGTCGGCCTCGTCTTCCTCCCCATCCTGTGGCACCGATGCCCCCTCGGCGGCTTGGCGGCCGGGGAGCCGGTACGCCGAAGAGGCGGGCGGTACCAGGACCGCCGAGCAGAGCGGGGCCGCGAGGATCACGCCCGGCGGCAGCGCGAACCCAGGCAGTCCGTGCGGGCGGCGGCTGAGAGCATACCGTACGCCTCGGGCGTCAACCGATCCTGCGTAATCACCGCGCCTCTATCCCCCTGCCCGTACCCCCGCAGTGGCGCCCTCGCCTGAGCCATGGCACTAAGGCGATGGTGCGCGGCGCCCGTAAGCGCCCGCGACCGCCCGGAACGGCGGGTCCGCTGCGGAACGCACGAACCACGTCTTGCCGCCGCGGAGAGAGCGAGGGCGCCACCGGGCTCGAACCGGTCGTCGAGGCGACGTGGACGCTGCCCAGACGCAGCCGATTGTCCGCCTCGGCCTCCTTGACGTCCGACGAAGCGCGGCTCCCCAACGGGCCAGCCACCGTTTCGGGATACCGGGGATGGACCTGGGGCACCACGACGCTGGGCGCGAGAGAATCGGCTGGCAGCGCCGCCGAAAGGAACCGCGTCGGTCGTCCAGAGCTCCCAGGGAGGCCGCGACCGCCACGGTGGCGCAGCGCTCGTACGCAGGGCGTCCGTCCGCGCCCCGCCCGGTCTTGCTCGTACCTCTCCCGCCGGGGAGAGGCGTTGCGCTGCTATGTACGCCAATGTACACGGCGCCATGATACCCCATCCGTACGCTAGCGTGCATAGAGTACATCTGTGCTTGCATCGGGTCACGTACAAGATATAAAATGATTTAAGATTATACTGAGTCATAGAAGGCGATTCCTTCCTACCGCCCGCAGGCACTCAAACCCGGCGAGGCAACAAAGGCGGGTAAGGTGGTGTCGCATCGATGGAGAGAGGTCTCCCCGAAGGCAACAAGCTTCTGGCCGCCCTACCGGGCGAGGAGTTCGAGCGTCTTTGGCCCCACCTCG
>JADDPR010000405.1 GCA_016781775.1 Rubrobacter sp.
AAACGCGCCCGCGCCCCACCTCCCGTGCGCCATCCGAGACTACGATCGCCGGGTCCGGGGAGAACAGAGCCCAGATCTAGGCCCCTGCCTGGGACGCAGCTTCTAGCCTCTCCCTGGCGACGCGTTCTATGCTCCCAGACCGCAAGGTGCCTCCCGCTCCGCGTTCCGGTCCGCCTGTTGATAAAGCCTCAAAGAACCGGCAACTGCGTGGCTTCTCACACCTGCCCTACTCCTTTTCGTGCATTTATGGCGCGGCCTCCGGCGAGGCGCGAGCGCGCTCGTGAGCGGGATTATGGTCCTTACGAGGGTTGCGCGGCGCGCATCCTGGGAAACATCATGTCGGAGACTGTGCAGACGGGAGGTTGGATCAGAGATGAGCGAACGAGAAGATCAGCGGCAGGGGAGCCCGCTAGAGAGCGAGCGCGGCACCACCACCGTCCAGGACGCCGTCGTCAAGAGGATAGCGGGGCGGGCGGCGAGCGAGGTCGAGGGGATCTACATGGGGGGCAACACCTCCCGCGCCGCGGGGGGGCTCGTGGGCAGGGCGACCGGCTCCTCGCGTGAAGAGACCCGCGGGATCTCCGTCGAGGTCGGCAGGATCGAGACGGCGATCGACATGACGATGGCCATCGACTACGACAAGAACATCCTCCAGACCGTAGGCAGGGTACGCGAGAAGGTCGAGGAGCAGGTCCGGAGCCTCACCGGGCTCCGCGTCACCGAGCTGAACGTGACCATAAGCGACATCGTCTTCCCGAACGACGGGCGAGGGGGCGGCGGACGACGCGCCGAACTCTCCGCCGGGGATGCGGAGGACGACACGGCCCCGGTCCGTTCCAGGGAGCCCGTCAGCCGCCAGCGCACCGGCGGCGAGGACGTGTACGTCGAGGGTACGCCCGTCGAAGAGGGCGAGACTGCCGAGCTCAGGCTGGGCGGCGACTTCGAGAAGCGGACCTCCGGTGAGCGCGGTGGGGGAGCCGGACGGGGCGGACGCGGGGACCGCGAAGGTCGCGAAGGCGGGCGGAGGGGATAAGCCCCTCCGCGCCGGGCCGGCACCTACGATCGCCGTAGGCACCCTTGGCCCGTGACCTCCTAAAACCCGGCCTCCGGCTCGTGTTCTGCGGCTACAATCCCTCGCTCACGTCGGGGCGTAGCGGGCACCACTACGCGCACCCCGGTAACCGTTTCTGGCGCGTCCTCCACGCCTCCGGCATCACCGACCGCCTCTTCCGCCCCGAGGAAGACGAAGGGTTGCCGGATACTTTGGGCATCGGCTTCACCAACCTCTGCTCGCGGCCGACGCGCCGCGCCGACGAGCTGTCGCGCGAGGAGATCCGGGCCGGCGGCCAAGAGCTCCGGCGGAAGCTGGAGAAGTTCCGGCCCCGGGTCGTCGCCTACGCCGGTATCGGCGTGTACCGTTGGTTTCGGGCGACGTCGAAGGCCCCGTGGGGCGTGCAGGAGGAGCCGGCCGTATCCGGTGTGACCGACGTCGTCCTGCCGTCCCCCTCCGGCCTCAACCGGATGAGCTTCGACGATCTGGTGGAACATTACCGCCGAGTCGTCCCCCTGATGGAGTAGATCGCCCCGGTCCCGTAGGATGCAGTCGTGCTAGCTTCGGCCGGGTAGGCCGGTGCGACGAGGGAAGGAGCCCTACAGATGGCGGGGAGCGAGAACGTGGTTGCCGTGCTAGGTACCGGGATCATGAGTGCCGCGATGGCGCGGAACCTGATCGAGGCCGGCCTGAAGGTGCGCGTGTGGAACCGCTCGCGCGAGAAGGCGGAGCCCCTGGAGGAGAGCGGCGCTACGGTCGCCGACAGCCCGCAAGAGGCCGTCGAAGGGGTCGGGTTCGTCATCACGATGCTGGCCGACGCGGGCGCTATCGCGGAGGTCCTCGACGTAGACACCCTCTCCCGTCTCGCCGAAGACGCCGTTTGGTTGCAGATGAGCACCGTGGGCGAAGGGGGCAACGAGGGGCTGGCGGCGCTCGCCGCCGACGCAGGGGTTACCTACGTGGACGCCCCCGTGCTCGGGACGAAGGCGCCGGCCGAGAACGGGCAGCTTATCGTGCTCGCCTCCGGGCCGGAGGAGGTGCGTCCGCGCTGCGCGCTCGTCTTCGAGCCGATGGCGAGCAAGGTCGTCTGGCTCGGGGAGGCGGGGGCGGGGAGCCGCCTCAAGCTCGTCGTGAACAACTGGATCACGGGCCTCCTCGGCGTCCTGGCCGAGACGGTCGCCCTCGCCGAGGCCCTCGACGTGGACCCCGCGCGCTTTCTGGAAGCGGTAGAGGGCGGGCCCCTGGGCGTGCCCTACGCCCAGATCAAGGGGAAGATGATGATCGAGGAAGACTTCCCGACGAGCTTCTCGGCGAAGCTCGCCCGCAAGGATACCGGCCTCGTCCTCGAAGCCGCCGAAAAGCGAGGCCTGCACCCCCTCATCGCAGAGACCGTGGCGAAGCGCTTCGATGAGGCGATACGGGCCGGGCACGGTGAGAAGGACATGGCCGCCATCTTCGAGGCCGTCAAGCTGCGCTAGCCGGAAGGGCGCCAGTCCTCGGGGATGAGGGTACCCCGGATCTCCTCCCCCGGCTCTTCACGGGTCGGCAGCGCCTCGACGAACGGGAGCAACCCGACATTTAAGTCACCCCATAGACGCGCCGAAGCTTCGAGCCCGGATCGCATGGTCGTCCACGCGCGGGCCGTGGGAAGGGTCGAGCTCCTTCTTCCGGTAGTACGAGTCCCTCGGGTAGTGAAGGAGGACGAAGCGTGCGTTCGGCTGGCCCAACCCGGAAACGCCCCAGAGAGCTCGCGGTAGGATAAAACCTCGTACCATTTCGAGGAGGTTCGTGGTGGAGGGGAGGAAGTACACGGCGAAGGTCTCCGGACCGTCCGGCTCGCGCGACGCGTGCGTGGCGACGTGCCGTCGCCGCCGTGCGCGCCCCTTCTCTTTCCACAAGCCGAACCACGAGCGGGGCTTCTTGCGTGGCCTGCTCGGCGGTTCGTGGGGTTGAAGGGCGGGCCTCCCCGGGGGAAGCGAGGGGGCGCTGAAGGTGCGAGGGTGTCGCCCTACGTCTTTCTCGTCCTCGCTCCGCTGTTCTGGGCCGGTAACTTCGTCTTCGGGCAGCCCTTGTCCGAGGCGCTGCCGCCTTTCGGGATAAACCTGATCCGCTGGGCTCTCGCCTGCGTCGTCCTCGTCCCGCTCTACCTGGAAGGGGGCATCCCAAAATCCCCCCGACACCTATGGGCGGGCCTGGCGGTCATGACGGTCACGGGGGTGTTCCTGTTCAACGGCCTCGTCTACCTGTCGCTGGAGTACACGACCAGCACCAACGCGGCGCTCATCAACGGCGCCACGCCGATCCTGACGATCGTGCTCGCGGCGGCGGTCGGATTCGACCGATTGACGGGCCGTCGGGTGGCGGGGGCGCTCGTCAGCCTGGTGGGGGTGGTCTGGATCGTCTCGCGGGGCTCGCTTGAAGCGCTCGCGAGCCTCTCCTTCAACCGTGGGGACGTCATCATGCTCGTCGCCGCCTTGATGTGGGCGATCTACACCATCTTCGTCATCCGGGTGACGCGCGTGCTGCCGCCGCTCGCGACCACGACCATTACGGCCCTCCTCGCCCTGCCGCTTCTCGCCGCGGTCGGAGGATACGAGCTCGCCACCCAACCCGTCGGCCCGATAACGCCGACCGTCGTCGCGGGCCTGTTCTACGTGGGCATCGTGGCGGCCGTGGCAGCCTTCCTGTTCTGGAGCATCGGGGTCAAGGGCGTGGGCGCGGCGCGCGCCTCTGTCTACCTCAACCTCATCCCGGTCTTTTCCGTTGCGATCGCCGCCCCGACTCTGGGCGAACGCCCCGGCCTCGCCCAGCTTGTCGGCGGCCTGCTGGTCATCTGCGGTGTCACCCTGGCCTCCTCGAAGGGCCGCAAGAAGCCCGACGCAGGAGCGCCCCCGGCGGAGGTTTCGTAGGGGGACCGACGCCGCGAACGGGGGACGGACCCCGCCCGCCCTCGCCGTGTTTGCTTTGTCTCGTGCCGGCGTCGGGTCCTGTTTCAGGAGGTTTCGACGATGCGTGGCGTCAATCCACACCCCCGGGCGGGGCCGCAGCGTCCCTTTGGGGTTGGGAGCCACCGTACGCCCGGGTACGAGGTCGAGCCGGTAGCGTTGCATCACCATAGCCACGACGAGGGTCGCCTCCATGAGCGCGAAGTTCTGGCCGATGCACAGGCGCGGGCCGCCCCCGAACGGGAAGTAGGCGAACCTCGGCCGGCCGTCGCCGTTCCCGGGGGTGAAGCGATCGGGGTCGAAGCCCTCGGGGTTCGGCCAGAGCTCCTCCCTGCGGTGGGTGACGTAAGGGCTCAGAATTATCTTCTGGCCCGCGGGGATCGGGTAGCCCCCGATCTCGTCCTCCCCGACGGCTTTTCTGGAGACCATCCACGCCGCCGGGTAGAGCCTGAGCGTCTCGTCCAGGACCGTCCTCGTGTACGTGAGGTCCTTCAGGTCCTCGATCCCGGGCGTCCTGTCCCCGAGGACGCGCCCGACCTCTTCGCGTACCCCGCGGGCGATCCCGGGGCTCTTGGAGAGCAGGTACCAGGCCCACGCCAGCGTCACGGCCGTCGTCTCGTGTCCGGCGAGGTAGATCGTGGTGACCTCGTCCCGGATCTGGCGGTCCGACATCCCCTCCCCGGTCTCCTCGTCGCGCGCCCCCATGAGCATCCCGAGGAGGTCGTCCCCGTCCCCCTGACCCTTACGGCGCCGCTCGCGGATGATGCGCTGGACCGCCTCGTCTATCGTCGAGAGAGCGCGCTCGAAACGGCGGTTCGCCGGCAGGGGCAGCCGCGTCATCCACAGCGGGATCAAAAACCGCGTGTCTATCCCTTTGAGCGCCGTCTCGAAGGCGCGGGCGATCCTCTCGCCTTCCTCCCCGACGTCGCCCCCGAACATGGTCTTCACGATGATCCGCTGCGTCAGCAGCGTCATCTCCATCGCGACATCGAAGGGCACGCCCGCCGAGGCCCGAGCCTCCCACCCGTCGAGCATCGTCGCGGTCTCCTCGACCATCGCTTCGGCGAATCCTGCCAGGCGTTTGCGATGAAAGGCCGGCTGCATCAGCCGCCGCTGCTTGCGCCAGAAAGCCCCCTCGCTCAGCACGAGCCCGTTCCCGAGCAGCACCGCGACCTTGTCGTACCCCTTCACGTAATTCCTGGGGTTCTCCTGCAACACGTGGCGGACGTGCTCCGGGTTGCTCAACAGGTAGAACCGCTCCGAGGCGAGCTCTATTCGCGCCACGTCGCCCCCCTCGCGCGCGGCCTCGAGCAGGGTAGCCAGCGGCCTGCGCTGAAACTGAGGCAGGTTGCCGACGAGCGGGAACCCCTTTATGCGTGGTACCTCGGTGTCGGCTCGGAGACGGGGAACGGTCTGCTGCACGATCTTCTTCTCCCGGGGTCAGCGTTAGGGGTGTATGAGAGGAACATAGCAAAGTCCGTCGGGATTAGGAGCGAGAGCCCGGGGCGGAATGTGATCTTTATCGCTGGTGCAGCGCGCACGACTGCCGCGTAGCGGGCCTCCCGAATTCTTACCTCTGGGTCAGGGGACGGAACCTTACCTCCCGTACGCCTCGAACTCGGCTCCGAGGGAGGCCTTGTAGACCTTATCCAGGGCCCGGTCGCCGCCGGCCTCCGGCACGAGGAAGTTCGGCTGGGCGTAGTCGAGGAGGACGAAGGGGACGGGGCGGGCCTGCACGACGCGGTCGCCGTACAGCGTGATCTCCGCGAAGATTCCGGTCGAGGTCTCCTCCGACCAGGACTGGTCGAAGAGGAAGTTGCCGGTGCCGTAGAAGACGGGCTTGCCCCGGTACAGCTCCGTCCCCTTGGGCCAGTGGGCGTGGTTCCCAACGATGAGGTCCGCGCCTGCGTCCATCACCGCGTGCGCGAGCTCGACCTCTGCCCCGGCTCGGGGGTCGCGAGGTACTCGCGGCCCCAGTGCGGCATGACGACCAGGAGGTCCACCTCGGGCCGCAGCCGCCGCACGTCCTCCACCATGACCTCCTCGCGAAGGGGAGCGGTGCCGGGGGCCGATTCCGTAGCCCAGGCCCACTCGTAGGAGGGGACGCCCTGGTAGTTCAGGACGCCGACCCGCGTCCCGCCGAGGTCGAAGATCATGGGCTCGCGGGCGGAGGAGAGGTCCATCCCCGCCCCGGTGTGGGAGATGCCGGCGCCCCGCAGGTGTTCGATCGTCTCCGAGATCCCCGGTGCTCCGGCGTCGAGGATGTGGTTGTTGCCCAGAGTTACACCGTCGATCCCCGCCCCTTCCAGGATCGGCAGTAGCCGCGGGTCGCCGGTAAAGGTCATCGCGTCGGGGTGCCAGGTCGCGCCCTCCACCACCGGGTTCTCGAGGTTGGCGAGCGTCAGGTCGGCGCTTCTCAGATACTCCCGTACGGAGCCGCTCTGCCCCCGGCGCTCGGCGGTGAACTGGTGGATGGTACCGAACTCCGAATACGCACTCTCCTCGGCCGTCCGCCCGGTGACGGCTGCGTAGCCTCCGTCGAGCGGGAAGTCGAGCCCTCTGCCCTGCTGGACCACCGCGTAGTTTTGACCGCGGTCCAGCACTACGTCGCCGCCCACCACGATCCGCCGGAGCTCCCCGGCGTCCGGAACGGTCGCGCCTTCGGGTCTCAGGGGGTACCCGTTCCCCTCCGCGGCGCTAGGCCGGAGCAGGACCCTACCGTCCACCGACAGCGCCTTTACCCGCGGGGCGACCTCTCCCCAGGGCACGAGCCCGAGCGCCTCCGGGTCCCGGCTCACGCGGTCCACGACCGCCTCGGCCGACTCCACGTCTTCTAGGTTCGAGGGGCCGAGCAACCTGCTCGCCGCCTCCCGGGATTCCCGCGGCACCGCGAGCTCGCGCGTCTGCGAGAGCTCCGCCAGGGTCACGCCCTCCCGGGCCGAGGTGAAGTGCGCTATGGGGACGAGGGCATTCTCACGTTCGGGCGGGGTAGCCGTGGGAGGAGGCGGGGCGGGCGCGGTGCGCGCCTTGCCCGACGACGGCGCTTCGGGGATTCTGGGCTGGCGGGACGCATCCCCGGTCCGCTCGGCGGAGTACAGGAGCAACAGCAGCGCCAGGGAGACCAGGGTGACCTACGCCGCTGCTACCCGGAATACCCTCACGCAGAGCTGCTCCCTCGTACCGACCTCGACGCCACTCACCGAGCTTCCCGATCCTACCAATTCCGCCGGCGCGTGTTTCCAAGGACCCGGAATCCGGTCGGCGCGTTGCCCGTCTGTAGACCGCGCGGGGGGGCGATTCTGCCCGCAGAGGTGACCGCGGCGTTGGGCGGCAGTGCGGCGGGCGCCACGGCCAAATGCGGCGCGGACGCGCCGTCGAGACCGGGATCGGGGAGGGAGCCGGCGGGTACCCGGGTAAAGTTCTGGGGCTCCCCCGCCGATAACTGCACAAGAAGCATTACGGTGTCTCAGGAAGGTAAGCGGTATGGTTGTAGCTACCATCGGTGCGCGTGGTGAATTGCGGTCCCCTTCCCGTCCGCGCGGCCGGGTTCGGAGGGGGCGGGGTGACGGGAACGATGGGTAAGGCGGGCGACACGTCCGGTTCGCGGACGGGGGCTCTGCCCGGTCTTCTGGCCTTTTCCGAAAAGGTGGCGCGGGGCAGGCGCTCTCGCTGCCCTGACCGGAGGGCTGGTGCTCGTGCGGTGGGCGTTGGACGTCGAGGTCTTGAAACGCATCCTCCCGGGGCTGGTCGCGATGAATCCCGTTACGGCCCTCGCCTTCGTGTTGGCGGGCGCGTCGTTGCTGCTGGTGGGAGAGGGACGGGGCATCGTCGCGGGACGGGCTCTCGCCCTGGTCGTGGCCCTGGTGGGCCTGCTCAAGCTCGTCGAGGTTTTTTCCGGCTGGGAGATCGGGGTGGACCGGTTGCTGTTCTCCACGGAGCTCGGGGCGGCCGGTGGAGAGGTACCTAACAGGATGGCGCCGAACACGGCCCTCTGTTTCTCCCTCGTCGGCGGCGCCCTGTTGCTGATCGACGTTCGACCGCGCCGCGGGCTTCCCCCTGCCCAGGTCCTCGCGCTGGCGGCAGGGGGCGCGTCCCTGCTGGCCCTTATAGGTTACGCCTTCGGCACGCGGGCCCTCTACGGCGTCGCCTCGTACATACCGATGGCCCTGCATACGGCGCTGGCTTTTGTCGTGCTCGTGGCGGGCGTGCTCGGCGCGCGGCCGGACCGCGGGGTGATGGCGGTCGTCACCAGCGGGGGTGCGGGCGGCGCCATGGCGCGCCGGCTGTTGCCGGCCGTCCTCCTCGTTCCGGCGGTTCTGGGATGGTTGAGGCTGGAGGGGCAGAGGGCGGGCTTCTACGACACCGAGCTCGGGGTGGCGCTGTTCGTGGCGGCGAGCGCGGCGATACTCGCCTCCCTGGTGTGGTGGAGCGCCAGGCTCGTCTGGCGCATCGACTCCGAGTGCGAGATGGGCGAGAAGGCGAGCTCGCGCCTCGCGGCCATAGTGGAGTCGTCGGACGCCATAATGGGTTTGACGCTCGACGGCACCGTAAAAAGCTGGAACCTGGGAGCGCAGAAGCTCTACGGGTACCGGGCCGGGGAAATTGTAGGGAGGCCCATCTCCGTCACCGTCCCGCCCGATCGACGGGACGAACTGCCACGCATCTTCGACAAGATCCGGCGGGGCGAGTACGTCGAGCGCTACGAGACTGTCCGCGTGGCGAAAGGGGGGAGGCTGTTCGACGTCTCCCTAACCGTGTCCCCCATCAAAGACCCGACCGGACTCATGACCGGAATCTCGGCGATCGCCCGCGACGTCACCGGGCGCAACGAGGCCGAGAGGAGGCTCCGGGAGGCCGAGGCCCGGTACCGCTCCATCTACGAGAACGCTGCGGAGGGCATCTTTCAGACCACCCTCCAGGGCAACCTGGTGACGGCGAACCCCGCGCTCGCCCTCATGACCGGCTACGCTTCGTCCGAGGAGATGGTCGAGAACATCTCTGACCTCGCCCGTCAGCTCTACGTAGATGCCGAGGACAGAACCGAGTTTGTCCGACGGGTGCGGCGCGACGGCTCCGTCTCCAACTTCGAGACCCGGTTTTGCCGCAGGGACGGGGGGACGATCTGGATCTCCATGAACGCGCGCGTCCTCCACGACGAGAACGGGGAACCGACGGGCTTCGAAGGGACCGTGCAAGACATCTCAGAGCGCAAGAAGGCGGAGGAGTCGCTGCGCGAGAGCGAAGAGCGGTTCAAGAGCTCCTTCAGGGACGCCTCGATAGGGATGGCCCTCGTCGGCCTCGACGGGCGTTGGCTCCAGGTTAACCGCGCGCTCTCGGAGATCGTGGGCTACGGAGAAGGGGAGCTCCTCCAGAGAACCTTCCAGGACATAACGCATCCCGACGACCTCGAGGCCGACCTCGATTACATGCGGCGCCTGATGGACGGCGAGATACGAACGTACGGATTGGAGAAGCGCTACCTGCACAAGGAGGGCAGGGAGGTCTGGATCCTGCTGAACGTCTCTCTGGTCCGCGGCGCCTCCGGAGAGCCCCTCTACTTTATCTCCCAGATTCAGGACGTCACGAGCCGCAGGCGCGCCGAGGAGGCGCTGCGCAAGAGCGAGGCGCGAAACCGGGCGGTGGTGGACGCCGCCTCGGACGCCATCATCACGATGACGACGGACGGCCTGATCCGCTCGTTCAACCCCGGGGCCGAGCGCATCTTCGGTTACGAAGCGGAGAACGTCGTCGGCAGGCCACTCAAGATGCTGATGCCCGAGCGTTTCAGGGGGCTGCACGAGAAGGGCTTCAGCCGCTACCCGGAGACGAGGACCCCGCGCGTGGTGGGGCAGGGGCCGGTCGAGCTGGCGGGCCTTCGAAGAGACGGCGAGGAGTTTCCCATAGAGCTCTCCCTCGGCGAGATGCGCGACGGGGACGGGTTGCTCTTCACCGGGATCGTTCGCGACATCACCAAGCGCAAACGCGCCGAGGAGGAGCTCGCCAAGACCAACGCCCTCATACAGCTGATCCGCACCGTGGCGACCGCCTCGAACGAGGCGTCGACGATCGAGGAGGCGATCCAGACCTGCCTGGACGAGGTCTGCTCCTACACGGGATGGCCCCTGGGCCATGGCTACGTGCGCTCCGCCGGCGAGGACGGTCCCGAGGACGTCCTCGTCTCCACGGGGCTCTGGCATGCCGACGACCCGGAGGGCTTCGCGCCCTTTATGGAGGCAATACGGGGGATTCGCTTCTCGCCAGGGATCGGGCTTCCGGGCCGCGTACTGGCGGGCGAAGAGGCCGTCTGGATGCCGGACGTCACCACGGACGGGGATTTCACAAGGGCCGCCCTAGCGGAGGAGCACGGGCTCAAGGCCGCTTTCGCCTTCCCGATACGCGTCGGCGGCGAGGTCCTCGCCGTCTTGGAGTTCTTCTCCACGGAGGTCACGGAACCCGATGACCCGCTGCTCGCCGTCATGAACGAGGCCGGCGCTCAACTGGGCCTCGTGGCCGAGCGCGAGCGCGCCAAGGAGGCGATGCTCGCGGCCGCCGAGGCCGCCGAGGCGGCCAACAGGGCGAAGTCCGACTTCCTGGCGAACATGTCCCACGAGATCCGCACGCCGATGAACGGGGTCATCGGCATGACCGAGCTCCTCCTCGACACCGGCCTAGACCCCGAGCAGCGCGAGTACGCCGAGACCGTGCGCTCCTCCGGCGAGCACCTCCTCTCCGTCATAAACGACATCCTCGACTTCTCCAAGATAGAGGCCGGGAAGGTACAACTCGAAGAGATCGAGTTCGACCTGAGAACCGTCGTCGAGGACCTCGCCAGCCTGCTCGCCGAACGCGCCCACGTCAGGGGCCTGGAGCTCGTCGGCCTCGTCGAGCACGACGTACCGACGGGCCTGATCGGGGACCCTTTCCGCCTGAGGCAGGTCCTGATGAACCTGCTCGGCAACGCCATCAAGTTCACGGAAGAGGGAGAGGTCGTCCTTTGCGCGAGCCTGGTCGCGGAGCCGGACGGACCTACCGTAGCCGTGCGCTTCGACGTCTCCGACACCGGCATCGGGATGACGCACGAGCAACTGGAGAAGCTCTTCGAATCCTTCTCTCAGGCCGACACCTCGACGACGCGCAAGTACGGCGGCACGGGCCTCGGGCTCGCCATCTCCAAGCAGATCGTGGACCTGATGGGCGGCGAGATGTGGGTCGAGAGCACCCCCGGAGAGGGGAGCACGTTCTCGTTCACCGTGCCCCTCAAGTTACAGCCGAAGGGCGACGCCGCGAGGGGCGAAACACCGTCCCGCGCGGACCTCGGGGGCCTGCGCGTCCTGATCGTCGACGACAACGAGACCAACCGCAGGGTGTTGCAGGGACAGATGGTCTCCTGGGGCGCCCGGAGTACGAGCGTGCAGGGAGGGATGGAAGCCCTCGAGGCGATGCGCCTGGCCGCGGACCTCGACGAGCCCTACGACCTGGCGATCATCGACATGCAGATGCCGGGGATGGACGGGCTGGAGCTTGCCCGCGAGATCAAGGCCGACCCCAAGCTCTCGGCGACGCCTCTGGTGATGCTTACCTCCATGGGCCAGCGCGGCGACGGGGAGGAGGCCAGAGTCACCGGCATCGCGGCCTACCTCACCAAGCCCGTCCGCCAGGCGGAGCTGCGCGACTGCCTCGCCGTCGTGGTGGGCCGGGGCGGAACGGAGCCCAACCCCTACGATCGGTCTTCCCTCATCACCCGCTACAGCTTGAAGGAGGGAGGGGGTGCCCCCAAAGATCACATCCTACTCGTCGAGGACAACCCCGTAAACCAGAAGGTCGCCGCGGCGACGCTCGAGAAGCTCGGTTACCGCGTGGACCTCGCCACCAACGGCAGGGAGGCCCTCGACGCCATCTCGCGCTCCCCTACCGGGCCGTGCTCATGGACGTGCAAATGCCGGAGATGGACGGCCTGGAAGCTACCCACGAGATCCGCCGCCGCGAAGGGGATACCAAAGCGGCGAGGCTGCCCATAATCGCCATGACCGCCAACGCCCTGGAAGGCGACCGCGAGACGTGCCTGACGGCCGGCATGGACGACTACGTCGCCAAACCCGTCAAGCCCGCCGAGCTCACCGAGGTCCTGGAGCGCTGGACGGCCGGGGAAGCCGCAGCGATCACGGAGCCGGACAGCCCTTCGCACGGAACTACCGGAGAACGTCCCGCCTCCTCGAGAGGCGACGTGGATCGCTCGGTCCTCTAGATCCTGCGCGACCTGCGGGAGGAGGGGGATCCCGCCCTCCTCGCCGAGCTCATCGATCTAATTTCTGGCGCCTACACCCGGCTGCAAGCTCTCCAACAGGCCGCCACGCAAGGGAATGCACTCTCTGGAAAGGGTCGCGCCCTCAAAGGAAGCCCCCCATGTTCAAAGGGTTACGCTTATAACGTCCCCCTGCACCGAGCTACAGGAGGCCGGCCGTGCGGAAGACCACTCTCGCGCGTCGGGGCTCGTAGACCTGCTCGCAGACGAGTTCGGGCGCGTCGACGCGGAGATGGTCCGTAGGGTGTGACGGACGCGTCAGGCCAGAGGGTAGCTTAGGCGTCGAGGGTGCAGTCGGAGAGGGGACTGCCGATGCAGATGAGGCGCCAGCCGCGCTCTAGCTCATCGTCGTCGAGGGCGAAGGCCATGTCCTGGTCCATCTCACCTTCGAGCTGGCGGGTCTTGCAGGTGGTGCAGGTGCCGCTGCGGCAGTCGTAGGGGAGGCGCAGCCCGGCCTCCTCGGCCTTTTCCAGGATGTACTCGTCCTCGGCGCACTCTATGGTCACGCCCCTGCGCTGGAAGGTCACCTTATGGGTTTTCGCCATCTCTGCTCCTCAATAGAAAGAGGCCCCGACCCCTCTTGCGGGATCGGGGCCTCGAAAGGTTATCTAGCGTTTACAGGTCCCGGGCCTCGAAGTCCTCCGGCGGGGCTCCGCAGACCGGGCACTCGTCGGGGGGCTGTATGCCCTGCATCGTCTCGTTGCACACCGTGCAGACCATCGTGACGGTCATCGGCGGGTGCGGGGCCTCGCCGTTCTCGGCCTCGATCTTCTCGCCGGTGTTCGTGGCGAGCTCCGCGATGGAGATCTTGCCGGTTATGACGTCCTCCATCGTGGTACGCGCACCGGAGAGCGAGTCCTCGACGAGGGCGAAGTCGATCTCCTTGACGCCGCGCTCGCGGGCGAGGTTCTCGGTCATGTTGCGCGAGATGTTCCTCATGAAGCCCTTCGGCGCGCGGTCGAGCCGGTCGATGGCCTCCTGCGTCCACACGAAGTCCTTGGAGCCGCCCTCGGGGACGAGAGCGCCGGCCTTCTGGAAGGCCGAGTGGTCGATGGGGCACGCGCCGCCCGAGGTCTCCTGGACCTTGGCCTTGGCGTGGCTCACCGGACAACCGCCAGCCTTCGGGGCCTCGCGGCCGGTCTCCTCGCGGTACTGCTGCTCGACGTACTCGAGGGTGATGGTGGAGTAGCCCTTCTTGAGGGCGCTCTTCTCGACCCGGGCCCGCACGCGTCGCTTCTCCTGCCACTCGTCGAGCGAGTCGAGGAGGGCCTTGGCGTCGTCCGTCCAGTGGAGCTCACGACCGTCGTAGACCTCGGCGAGGTTGAGGTTGTCGTCCTCGCTCGTGGTCGCTATCTCCGCGTCCACGGCGTGGAAGTGGGTCGGGCCGGAGCCGCAGACTGGGCAGCGGGCGGGCATCCCCTTCGCCACGTAGCGGCACACGTCGCACTCGTAGCGGTCCTTGCCCTGGGCGGCGCGTCGAATCTCCGCCTGAACCTCCTCGGAGACCCCGACGACGTCGCCCTGGTCCTCGGACTTCCCGAAGCCGCCGCGGCCGTTCTGGAGGATCTCGTCCTTCTCGGCGTGGCCGTTGCCGTTCGACCCGTTGGCCTTCTCCTTGTCGGCGGTCCGCTCATCGAAGTCCTTGAAGAGGGAGTCGATCGGCTTGTCCTCGCCCGCGGCCTCGGCGGCGCGCATCTGGTCGCCGATGGCTCGCATGGACTCCATCGCCCCCGGGGGGAGGATGGTCATGATGACCTCGTCGATGACGGTTGCGGTGATGACCGTGTAGCCCTTCTCGATGGCATAGCGAAGGATCGCGCCGGTCGCCATGCCGTGCACGAAGCCCGGCACGCGGTCCATCCGCTGCAGGGCCTCCTTCGTCCACGTCATGTGCTCGGCGGCGGTGTACAGGTCCGGCGCCTGGTACTCGTAGTTGCCCACGAGGACGTTCGTCGGGAGGTAGCGCATCATGTTCTCGGTGTTCCCGCCGATGTCCATCTCGTCGTCGGAGTGGTAGCCGATGCGGCCCATCACCACGAGCG
>JADDPR010000291.1 GCA_016781775.1 Rubrobacter sp.
CCCGCCGCCCTCTCTGCGTTTGCGGAAGCACGAGGCTACCGCCCGAACAAATAGCTGATACCTGACGGATGAAAAAGAAGGGATCGCCCGGGGAGGATGGGGAGAACGAGCGATCCCTGACAAGATTATACACTTGACCGTATATTGCCAAGTGCTCGGTCTCACAACGCTAAAGCACCCGGAAATGGGGCCGAACGAGGGAGTGCTGGTGCTTGGCCTGCGCCCTGGATGGGAGAAGTAGATCAGTGTCGGAGGGGGGACTCGAACCCCCACGCCCTTAGCGGGCACTAGGCCCTCAACCTAGCGCGTCTACCAATTCCGCCACCCCGACAGAGTGCTCGCAGAGTATAAGGGACGCTTTCGGCGGATTCAACTTCGTGAATGCGTTGTAAACTCCCTTGCGGTGCATCGGCAAGTTCCCACTCGTTCCGCGCAGGGCTTCTTCGGTTATCTCGGGCTCGGGATCGTCCGGCTCCGGTGGGTGATCCTGCTGCTATGGCTGGCCGCGGCGGCTTGCGCTTATGCCTACCTGCCGCCCCTGGACGAGCGGTTGACGGGGGGCATCTCCGACCTCGTCCCGGAGGCCGAGAGCGCGGCTTCCCGGCCCGCCGCCCTGGCCCCTCCCGGCTCGCGGACGCAGGCCCCGGAACCCGAGCAAGCCCCTTCCGCTTCTGAGCAGCCTTTATCGGGATCGACGGTGCGGGACGAGCCTCAGGAACCGCCTAGCGTGCTCGGGTCGGTGGAGGCGCCGGCCGTTCTGGTTTACTCGGACCCCGGGGGGATCGACGCCGCCGAGCGTGGGGTCATCGAGGAGGACGTGCGGTACCTCAACGGTCTCTACGGGCCGCGACGGTTGGAGCTCGCCGTCCCGCTCGCGGTGCCGGGGGCTCTGGCGGGGGAGGTCTCCGAGGGGCAGCGGGCCTTTCCGGTGCTGCTGTTCTTCGAGGCCGGGGCTAGCGGGACGAGCATTCGGAGGGGGGTGGAGGAGATCCGGCGGACCCTCGACGGCGGGCCGCTCGGCGTCGAGGTTACGGGGATACGGCCCGTTCAGGAGGACACGATCTCGGCCGTCAAGGGGAACCTCGGGAGGGTGACGCTGGCGACGGCGCTGGTGATCTTCTGCATCCTGGCGTTCGCGTACCGCTCGCTCGTCGCGCCTCTGGTGCCGCTGGCGAGCATAGGGCTCGCGACCTTTCTGACGATTCGGCTCGTCGCCTTCTTCGCGACCGAGTGGGGGACCCCGGTCCCCTCTCAGGTGGAGCCGGTGATCGTGGTGCTGCTCTTCGGGGTCGGGACGGACTACGCGCTTTTCCTGCTCTCCAGGACGCGCCAAGCCCTGCGGACGGGGAGCTCGCGGCTGGAGGCGGCGAGGCTGGGCGTCGAGCGGGCGGGCGGCGTCATCTTCTCCTCCGCGGCAGTGCTCGTCGCGTCCTTTGCCGTGCTCGTGAGGGCGGAGCTCGAGGTCTACAAGACGCTCGGTCCGGGCCTCGGGCTCGCCCTCGTCGTGCTTACGCTCGTCACGCTGACCCTCGTCCCGGCGCTTCTAGCGATCCTGGGTCGTGCGGCGTTCGGGGGCGTGGGTGAGGGGGACGTCACCGCGCGCCCACCCAACCTCGCGGTGCGTCGTCCGGGGCTTGTGGCGGGCGTCCTCGGGGCCGGGTTGCTGGTCGTGTCGCTGGGCGCCTCCGGCCTCAAGGTCGGCTTCGACCAGGTGGACGCCCTCCCCGACGACGCGCCGGCGGCGCGCGGGTACGAGGCGCTCGCGTCGGGGTTTCCGGCGGGGATCGTCTCGCCGGTCAACGTCGTGGTGGAGGGGAACGGCATCGCTGGGCGCGAGGCCGAGCTCGCGAGGCTGGAGAACGAGTTGTGGGGCGCGGGCGGGTTCGCGGCGGTGCTCGGGCCGGGGAGCGGCGGGATCCTGCCCCGCGTGCCGTTCGTCACCCCGGATGGGGACGGCGTCAGGTTCCTGCTCGTCGCTTACGGTGACCCGTACTCGCCGGAGTCTTTGGACCAGATCCACAGGCTGAAGCAGGATCTCCCCGCGATGCTCGAGCGAACGGGGCTAGAAGGTGCCGAGGCCGACGTCGGGGGGCAGGCCGTCCTCGCCGAGGCGGCCCGCTCCGTCTCCGCCGAAGACCTCGCCCGGCTCGCGCCGCTCGTCCTCGCGGCGGCCTTCGTGGTGCTGGCGCTGCTCCTTCGCACCCCCGTGGCGCCGCTTTACCTGCTCGGGGCCACGGTCTTGAGCTTCGCGGCCACGCTGGGGGTGGCCAAGGTACTCTTCCAGACGATTCTGGGACAGGATGGGGTCGTCTACTACGTGCCTTTCACGCTCTTCATTCTGCTCGTCGCCCTGGGGAGCGATTACAACATCTTCATCATGAGCGCCATCCGGGAGGAGGCGCGGGAGAAGCCTCTGCCCGAGGCCGTCGCGGCGGCGCTCGCCGGGACGAGCCGGACGATTGCCGCCGCGGGGCTCGCGCTCGCCGCCTCGTTCGCCCTGCTCGTGCTGATACCTCTGCAGGATTTTATGCAGGTAGGCTTCGCCGTGGCCCTCGGCATCCTTCTCGACGCGTTCGTGATCCGGACGCTCCTCGTCCCTGCCCTCGTGCTGCTCGTTGGCAGGGTCGGGTTCTGGCCGGGAAAGGTGCGCCTCTAAGGAGACGCGTCCTGCCTGGGTCTACCGTGTTGGGTGTCGTCCGTAGAGCATGCCGCGGAGAGGTGGGCCAGGAGGCCGTCGGGGTCGTAGATGACGATGATACCGTCGCTCACTACCCGGCAGGTGCCGGGGTCCACCGGGTCGGTCGCGGCCCAGCTTAAAGGGGCGATCCCCGCCTCGACCTCCAGTCCCGAGGGGAGTACGAACCGGCGCTCGGTAGTCGGGCCCCAGCGCCTCGTCCTTACGATCCGGAACCCGCCCAGCTCCCGCGCCCACGACTCGTCTTCCAGGTACCGTCTCGGCTCCCGCGTGAGCAGGACTATGTCGACGTCCGAGTCGAAGCGGGCTTCTCCTCGCGCCCAGGAGCCGACGAGGCCGACCGCCCTCACGTTGGGCCTCCTCCTTGCCCAGGGGAGCAACCGTTCCAGGAGCCTGCGTACTTCGGTGGCCCGTCCGTCGTCGACCATCGGGCTACAAAGTGAAGAAGAAGGAGGCTCCGTGTCCGACCCTGCCCTCGGCCCACACCCTCCCCCCGTGGCGGTGCACGATGCGCTGCACCGTCGCCAACCCTATCCCCGTCCCCTCGAACTCGTCCGTGCCGTGCAGCCTCTGGAACGCCCCGAACAGCTTGTCCGCGTACTCCATCTCGAAGCCCGCCCCGCTGTCCCGAACGTAGTAGGCGCCCCCGTCCTCGTCGAAGCCGAACTCTATCGTCGCGGCGGGCTTCTTCGAGGTGAACTTGAAGGCGTTGCCGAGGAGGTGTTCCAGTACCGCCTTCAGCAGGTGAGGGTCGCCCTGGGCCGGCGGCACGTCTTCTATTCGGACTTCTATTCTATTCGGACTTCTATTACGCGCGAGGGCTCGGCCCGCCGGAGGTCTT
>JADDPR010000297.1 GCA_016781775.1 Rubrobacter sp.
CGCTGCCTGACTACTCGAGGCGCCTCATCGTCCAGGCCGAGCTCAAGGCCTAAGGCCCCCGGGCCAAAGAGCGCTGCAATGGGGGAGGGGGGCGGTCCCACGGGGGCCGCCCCCCTCCCCTCGTTGGGCCCTTTCCCCGGTGAGCCACCGAGGAGAGGCTCGAACGCTGTAGTATGCTCACGGCCGTATTCGGCGCGACTCTTCAGGGAGGTCTCGTATGCACCACCGCAGGTTAGGCCGAACGGCCCAGCCCATCGACGAGGTCGGCTACGGGACGCGTGGAATAGGCGTGACGGCCTCCCGTCGTCGGCGTCTCGGCCGCCCGGTCAGCCGATGCCCGTCCAACGGCGCCGCAGGAATACGTTCGAGCAAGCCTTGCATAAGGGGCGGGGCGTCGGGCATGTGGCGGTGCGAGCAAGAAAGCCGAGCGGCTGAAGTGCCGACGGTCTGAGATGCTTCTAGGCCTCGACCTCGGAACGGGCTCCGCCAAGGCCGTGCTCGTCGACGAGCACGGAGCCCTGTTGGGCGAGGGGGCCGCGTCCTACCGCGTGCGTTCGCCGCAGCCCGGCTGGGCTGAGTCGGACCCTGAGGATTGGTGGAGGGCTTGCACGGCCGCGGTTCGGGCCGCGGTGGGGGAGAGGGGCCCCGAGGTGCGTGGTTTGGGGCTCTCCGGGCAGATGCACGGGGTCGTCCTCTCGGATGCCGGCGGGCAGCCCCTGCGGCCCGCCGTCCTGTGGGCCGATGCTCGCTCCGTCGCCGAGCTTGCGGCTTATCGGGCGTTGGCTTCGGGGCTTCTGAGTGCTCTTGCGAACCCGCCGGCGGTCGGGATGGCGGGGCCGAGCCTGCTGTGGCTTCGGGAGAACGAGGGCGCGTCGTACCGGGCGGCGCGGTGGGCGCTCCAGCCGAAGGACTGGCTCAGGCTCCGGCTTACCGAGGAGGCCGCGGCCGAGCCGTCGGACGCCTCCGCCACCCTGCTCTACGACCTCGACGCTGACGGGTGGGCGTGGCCGGTCATCGAGGCTCTGGGCCTGCGCGCCGGGCTTCTGGCCCCGCTCGTGCCCTCGGCGGCGGAGGCCGGGACGCTCGGGGAAGGGGTTGCCCGGGAGCTTGGCCTCCCGGCGGCCATACCGGTCGCGGCCGGGGCGGGGGACACGGCGGCCGCAGCCCTCGGCATGGGCCTCCTGGAGGAGGGCGTCGTGCAGCTTACGGTCGGGACGGGCGGCCAGATCCTGGCCCCCCGCAGGCTACCGTCCCCCGACCCCGCCCGCCGCACCCACCTCTTCCGCGCCGCCCACGAAGATCCATCCGGGCGCTTCTACGCGCTGGCGGCCGTCCAGAACGCGGGGCTCGCCCTCGAATGGGTGCTCGGCGTGCTCGAAGTCTCCTGGGAGGAGGCCTACCGCGAGGCCTTCGACGTGCCCCCCGGCGCCGGGGGCGCCGTCTTCCTCCCGTACCTCAGCGGGGAGCGCACCCCCCACTTCGATCCCGGAGCGCGCGGCGCCTGGGTCGGGCTGAGGCTCGGTCACGGCCGCGGGCACCTCCTGCGGGCGGCCTTCGAGGGGGTGGCGTTCGCGCTGCGAGAGGGGCTGGACGCCCTGGAGGCCGCCGGGATACGCGCCCCCGAGCTCCGGCTCGCGGGAGGGGGGACCGCCGAGGAGCCCTGGCGCCGGCTGCTCGCGGACATCCTCGGCCGCCCCCTGCTGACCCTCCCCACGAGCGCCGCGTCCGTCGCCTCGGCCCGGGGCGCCGCGCTCCTGGCGGGCATCGCCGCCGGGATCTACGAGACGGCCGCCGAGACGCTGCCCCTCGCCCCAGAGCCCACGGACGTCGTGACCCCGAAGGAGCCGGAAGCCTACGAGCGGGTCTACGCCGGGTACCGGGAGACATCCGCGGCTGCAAGAACAGCCCCCCGGAATGTGAGCGGAGCCGCTCCGCCGACGGACCCGTCTTGATACATTAACGTAGCTACATGAAACGGATACTCCACAAGATTGAGGGGGCCCGTCGCCTTGCTGAGTAGGGACCTTGAAAGGGCCATTCTGGGGGAGAGAGATCTCCGGTGGATGCTGGCCGATGCGGTAAGCCGCGCCCTGGAGCACGACGATGCCCCCGCCGCGGGGGAGAGGGTCTTGCGGGTCGAGGTGCCCGCCGGGCACCTCGACCCGCTGCGCTGGCTCGCGGCCCAGTCCGTGAGGCCGCGGTCCTTCTGGGAGGGTCGCGAGGACGGGGTCGCCGTGGCAGCCGTCGGGGTGGCGGACCTCGTGGAGGGCGACGACGTCCCGCTGCGGGAGCGAATCGCTCCCTTACCGGCGAGGCCCGCGGCGGCCCGTTATTACGGCGGGCTGCGCTTCGATCCCGGCCGTCACGACGGCGAGGAGTGGGGGGCGTTCGGGGGGTACCGCTTCGTCCTGCCGCGCTTCGAGGTTCGTCGTGGGGGTGACGAGACGGTGCTAGCTTGCAACCTGGTCGTGCCGCGCGACGCGGGGAGTACCGGGGAATTGCTGGACGAGGTGGGGGGCATGTCGTTGCCGGGTGAGGCCCCGGGACCCACCGGTTCTTTGCCGACGCCCATCTCGCGGGCCGACAGGCCGGATCTGGAGGGGTGGCGGGGGAACGTAAGGTCCGCGCTCGACTCCTTCGCGGCAGGGGAGATGGACAAGGTCGTCCTCGCGCGCCGGGTCGAGCTCGGTTTCGGGGAGGACGTCGACGCGCTCGTGTTGATGGAGAGCCTGAGGGCCGCGACCCCGAACTGCTTCCATTTCCTCGTGGAGCCGGAGGAGGGGGTGGCGTTCGTGGGGGCGTCGCCGGAGAGGCTCTTCCGGCGCGAGGGGCGCCAGATCTTTAGCGAGGCCGTCGCCGGCACCCGGCCCCGCAGCGACTCGGCGATCGGCGACGCGGAGCTGCGCGACGAGCTTCTGAGGAGCGCCAAGGATCAGGCCGAGCACTCCTTCGTTCGGATCAGCATAAGGGAGAGCCTGGGCGCGTTGTGCGCAGAGCTGGAGGTCGAGGACGAGGCCTCCGAGATGAAGCTCGCGCGGGGGCGGCATCTCGTATCCAAGATACGGGGCACCTTGCGGGAGGGTGTGGCGGACGGCGAGGTGCTCGCCGCGCTGCATCCGACGCCGGCGGTGGGGGGCTACCCGAAGGAGGAGGCGCTGGGGGAGATCCGGGCCCTCGAGCCCTTCGACCGGGGGTGGTACGCGGGGCCCATAGGGTGGCTCGGGGCGGACGGGGCGGAGTTCGCGGTCGGGATACGCTCCGGGCTCGTCAGGAGGCGCACGCTCGCGCTGTACTCCGGGGCGGGGATCGTCGTCGGCTCGACCCCCGACGGGGAGTGGGCGGAGATAGAGCAGAAGATCTCGGACTTCACCAAGGTGTTCGGGCTTGACCCCGAAGAGCACGACACCGGTTCTTAACCGCCTCTGGGCGGACCTGATCGTCGAGGAGCTCGTGCGCTCGGGCGTCGGCCTCTTCTGCGTCGCGCCGGGTTCGCGCTCGACGCCGCTCGTCGCGGCCCTCGCCGCCAACCCCAGGGCCCGCTCCCTCATCCACTTCGACGAACGCGGCACGGCGTTCGCCGCCCTCGGGTACGCCAGGGCTACCGGAGGGCCTGCGGCCTGGATCACAACCTCCGGCACCGCCGTCGCCAACGGGCTGCCCGCCGTGGTCGAGGCCTCCGTCGACGGCGTGCCCATGATCCTGCTGACCGCCGACCGACCGTCCGAACTCCGCCAAACCGGCGCCAACCAGACGATAGACCAGCCCGACCTCTTCGGCGACTACATCCGTTGGCGCTTCGACCTGCCGGCCCCGGACCCTGGCATACAGCCAGCCGTGGTCCTCACCACCGTGGACCAGGCCGTCTACCGCTCCCGGCGCGCTCCGTCCGGCCCGGTGCACCTGAACCTCATGTTCCGCGAGCCCTTCTTGCCGGCCCCGGACGAAGAGCTCGCGACCGGACCGACCTCGTGGAGCAGAGGCGGCGAGCCCTACACCCGCTACGCCGCCACGAAGCCCGCCGTGGACGCAGGGGAGGTAGAGTCCATCCGGGACGTGCTCCGCCCCGTCGAACGCGGCCTCGTCGTCGCCGGGCGGCTCGCCTCCCGCACGCAGGGCGAGGCCGCGGTAGGGCTCGCGAACGCTCTGGGCTGGCCGCTTCTGCCGGACATCGGCTCCCAGGTCCGGCTCGGCACGGATCCTGCGAACGTCGTCGCCCACTACGACGCGCTGCTGGGGAGCGAGGAGTTCGCGGCGGCGCACGCGCCCGAGGCCGTGCTCCACGTCGGCGGCCGCGCGCTCTCCAAGCGCCTCGAAGGTTTCCTGGCCGCGAGCCGCCCCGAGCCGTACGTCGTCCTCCGCGAGAACCCCTTCCGCCTGGACCCCGGCCACATCGTCAGCCACAGCGTCGAGGCCGACATCGTGGACTTCTGCGCTTCTCTGGGCGCTATTTTCCCTAAGCGGGATTCGGGGGACGGCTGGCTCGCGGGTTGGCGCGAGGCCTCCGAGGGGGTAGGGCGGAGCTTGAACCTCCTGCTCCCGAAGGACGGAGCCCTGACCGAGCCGCTCGTGGCGCGCCTCGTCTCGCGGCACGCTCCGGAGGGGCACGGTCTCGTGGTGGCTAACAGCATGCCGATCCGGGACCTCGACGTCTTCGCCGCGACGGACGGCGCCCCCGTTCCGGTCGCGGCCAACCGGGGCGCGAGCGGCATAGACGGCACCATCGCCACGACCGCCGGCTTCTCCCGTGGCCTCGGCAAGCCGGTCACGCTCGTTATAGGGGATCTCTCCGTGCTGCACGATCTCAACTCGCTCGCCATGCTCCGCGACCTGCCCGTAACCGTTGTCGTCCTGAACAACGACGGCGGCGGCATCTTCTCTTTCCTGCCGGTCGCCGGGCACCAGGAGTTCTTCGAGCCGTACTTCGGGACGCCCCAGGGCGTAACGTTCGAGCCGGCGGCGACCATGTTCGGGCTCCGCTACGAGAGCCCGCGCACGGCTGCGGAGTTTCTGGAGGCGTACCGGTCCGCCTGCGCCCGCGAGGGCTCCACCCTGATCGAGGTGAAGACCGACCGCGAGGAGAACTTCGCGCTCCACCGGCAGCTCTCGGCGGAGATCGGTAGGACCCTTCGCTGACGGTCCCGGAGCGTTCGTCCCATCTTCGCGCGGGTGTCCGGAAAGTGGACGAGGGGTGAGGGAGGATCCTCCGCCCGTCGGGGTGAAGCTGAACTATGTTTCGTACGGGAAACCCAGGAGTCCCGTGGTCCTCTTTCTGCACGGCTTTATGGGGTCTTCGGACGACTGGCAGGGGGTGACGGCCTCGATCGAGGACCGGGCTTTCGCCTTGACCGTGGATCTACCGGGGCACGGAGCCTCATTGGGGCTCCCGCCCGAGGCTTATACCATCGAAGGCGCGGCGCGGGCCGTGATCGGCGTGCTCGACGACGTGGGGGCGGAGCGGGCGACGATCGTCGGCTACTCGATGGGCGGGCGCCTCGCGCTGTACCTAGCGCTGCGTTACCCGAAGCGCTGCGCCGGCCTCTTTCTGGAGTCGGCCTCTCCGGGGCTGAGGAGCGAGGAGGAACGAAGTTTGCGCCGCGCCGCCGACGAGGAGAAGGCGCGGCGGTTGGAGTACGAGGACTTCGAGGCGTTTCTATGGGATTGGTACCGGCAGCCGCTCTTCGCGTCGCTGGCGCGGGACGAGGAGTTGCTCCGGCGTACGGTTGAGGCGCGTCTCCGGAACGATCCGGCGGAGTTGGCGCGGTCCCTGCGGGGGATGGGGACCGGGGCGCAGCCGTCGCTCTGGGAGGAGCTTGCCGGGCTCCGGGTATCGGCGCTCGCCGTCGCGGGGGAGTTGGACGAGAAGTTCGTCGGGATCTCGCGCCGGATGGCCGAGTCCGCCCCGCTTGTACGGACCGCCATTATTCCCGGCACGGGGCATAGCGTGCATGCTGAGGCCCCGGAGAGGTACGTCCGGTTGCTGAGAGAATTCCTCTCCGGTCTTTATAATCTTTCGTATGACTAACGTAGCCTGGGCATCAGCCGGAGAGTTCGAGGACATCAAGTACGAGAAGGCGGAGGGGATCGCGAAGATCACCATCAACCGCCCCGAGGTGCGCAACGCCTTCCGTCCGCTGACGGTGAGGGAGATGCAGCGGGCCTTAGAGGATGCGCGCGAGGACCACGAGGTCGGGGTGATCATCCTCACCGGCGAGGGGCCGGATGCCTTCTGCTCCGGGGGCGACCAGAGGGTGCGCGGCGACGCCGGCTACCTCGAAGACCCCGACGATCCGAGGCGTACCCCCGGTGGCGCCTCGGTAGGTCGCTTCGACGTCACGGACCTGCACGTGCAGATCCGGCGTTGCCCGAAGCCGGTCGTCGCGATGGTGGCCGGGTATGCCGTCGGCGGCGGCCACGTCCTGCACGTGGTCTGCGACCTTACGATCGCCGCGGAGAACGCGAAGTTCGGGCAGGTTGGGCCGAAGGTAGGCAGCTTCGACGGCGGCTTCGGCGCGTCGGTCCTCACCCAGCTTGTGGGACCGAAGAAGGCCAAGGAGATCTGGTTTCTCTGCCGGATGTACTCCGCCGAGGAAGCGTTACGGATGGGGCTCGTCAACACGGTCGTGCCGCTCGACGAGCTGGAGGCCGAGACCGTCCGCTGGTGCCGGGAGATGCTGGAGCGCTCGTCCTTCGCGCTGCGCCTCCTGAAGGCGAGCTTCCACGCCCACGAGGACGGCTTCGCCGGCATACAGCAACTCGCCCACGACGCGAACCTCCTGTTCTACGGGAGCGAAGAAGCCCAGGAGGGACGCGACGCCTACAGGGAGAAGCGCAAGCCGGACTTCTCCAAATTCCCCCACCGCCCGTAAACCGTGAAGATCGCCGGCTTCGCCCTCTACCGCTTCCGGCTGCCGCTGACCGACTCCCTCACCCTCAAAGGCACGACGCTCGAGCACCGCGAGGGCCTGCTCCTGAGGCTCGACGGGGAGGATGGCGAGATCGGCTGGGGCGAGACCTCCCCTCTCCCCGGTTTCAGCCGCGAGGTCCTTCCCGACGCCACGCGCGGGCTCAGCGAGCTAGCGCGGTCCGTGGTGGACCGAGAAATGACCGATGCGTGGATCGGCGCGTACGGTGGCCTGGCTCGCGAGCTGGACGGCGCGGACCTCGCCCCTTCCGTACGCTTTGGCTTCGAGCTTGCGATCTGGAACCTCTACGCCGCAACCCGTGGCGTGGCGCTGCCGGCGGTGATCTCCCAGGTTTTCGGGGACGTTGTGTCCTTGAACGGACTGCTTGCCGGTCCGCCGGCCGGGGCGCTGGAAGAGGCCCGGCGGATGCGGGATGCCGGGTACGAGGCCGTGAAGCTAAAGGTCGGCGCGCGCACGGTGGAAGAAGACGTCGCGCTCGTCCGCGCGGTAGGGGAAGCCCTCGGTAGGGGCGTCGCCCTCCGGCTGGACGCAAACCGAGCCTGGACCCTCGACGAGGCCCTGGAGTTCGCCCGGGGCATCGAGGGCCTGCGCGTCGAGTACCTCGAGGAGCCGCTGGCTGATCCGGCCGGCCTCAAGGCCCTCACGCAGGCTTCCGGTCTCCCGGTCGCGCTGGATGAGTCGCTGGTCGGGATGGCCCCGGAGTCCCTGGGGGAGCACCGCTACGCGGGCGCGGTCGTGTTGAAGCCATCCTTTCTTGGGGGCCTCTCGCGCGTGTTGCGGCTGGCGGAGCGGGCGGCGAGCCTCGGTATGCGGCCCGTCGTAAGCTCGGCCTACGAGACCGGCGTGGGGACGGCATCCCTCGTGGCGCTGGCGGCCGGCATCGGAGGTGGAGGGATACCGGCGGGCCTGGATCCCTACCGGCGCCTCGCCGGGGACGTGGTCGAGCCGCGGCTCCCGCTGCCGGCGCCCCACGTCAGCGTTCGGGAGGCGGTCGCCGCGGGGCGGGGGGTGGTCCTCCGCCGGCTCTCCCCGCAGGCGCAGGGCGTTGGGTAACATCACCCCCGTGAATCGGAGAACGCAGATCCCCTGCTCGTTGCGCGCGGCTGCCCTTGCCACGCCGGACGCCCCGGCCATCCTGGGACCGGCCGGCACGACGACCTACGCTGAGCTCGACGGGCGCGTCTCCGCGGCCGCCGCGAGGATAACCGGGGAGGGGCTGGCACCAGGGACGCGGGTGGCGCTCCTTCTCGAGAAAGACGAGCGCTACGTCGTGCTGCTCCTGGCCATATTGCGTGCCGGGTGCGTGGCGTGCCCCATCAGCACCCGCTTCCCGCCCGAGGGTGTGGCGGCTTCCCTTCGCGTCGCCGGTTGCTCCGCCCTGATCTCCGACGAGGACCTTCCCACCGCGGGCGTGCCCGTGCTGCCACCGGACCGTCTGCTGGAAGCTCCGGGCGCCGTCCGGCCGCAAGGACCCTTGACCGTACCTCCGGAACGCCCCGCCACGATCGTCTTTACCTCCGGTAGCACGGGGGTGCCGAAGGCCGCGCTCCATACGTTCGGCAACCACCACTACAGCGCGCTAGGCTCCGGCGCGAACATCCCGCTCGGGCCGGAAGATCGGTGGCTGCACTCGCTGCCGCTCTACCACGTCGGCGGTCTCTCCGTGGTCTTCCGGTGCCTGCTCGCGGGCGCGGCGACGGTGCTGCCGGGGCCCGGAGGCCCGCTCGCGGAGGCCATAAAGCTGGGTGGCGCGAGCCACGTCTCGCTCGTCGCCACCCAGCTACGGCGCTTGCTCTCCGAAGACGCGCCGCTCGGAACCCTCGGGGCCATCCTCCTTGGAGGGGGGCCGGTACCGGAGATGTTGGTGGACGAGGCGCTGGAGCGCCGGCTGCCGATCCACACGAGTTACGGTCTCACCGAGATGGCCTCTCAGGTGACCACGACGCCGCGGGGTGCCCCTCGGGAGGTCCTTCACACCTCGGGGCGGGTGTTGCCTCACCGGGAGGTCATGGTTGCGGAGGACGGCGAGATTCTCGTCCGCGGGGACACGCTCTTCGCCGGCTACCTGAGGAGCGGCGGCGGGGTGAATCGGCCGCTCGACGACGCGGGGTGGTTCCACACGAAGGACCTCGGCGAGATGGACGAGGCCGGCTACCTGTGCGTCACCGGGCGCAGGGACAACCAGTTCATCTCCGGGGGCGAGAACGTGCAGCCGGAGGAGATCGAAGCCGCGCTCTGCCGCATCCGGGGGATAGAGCAGGCCGTGGTGGTCCCGGTCGCGGACGAGGAGTTCGGGGAGCGGCCCGTCGCCTTCGTGCGCTCCCCCGGTGGCCAGCCCCCGGAAGACCTGGCGAAAGCCCTGGAGCCCGTCCTACCGCGCTTCAAGATCCCGGTCGCGTTCCGCGAATGGCCCGAACAGAAAGGTCCGGAGGGTATGAAGGTAGACCGTGCCGCCTTTTTGGAGCTCGCCCGGAACTTCGGGTAGTGCGGGGTGGGTAGGACGGGGCGGCGATCGGGTAGAGTGTCCGCATGAGCGAGGGGGAGCCCAAGGAGAACAGGGTCACGCGGGCGCGGCGGCGGGCGCATCGGACGCAGGACGAGCGGCTGTTGCAGGCGTCGTTTACGCAGACGGATCCCTGGCGCGTGTTGAGGATCATGGGCGAGTTCGTGGAGGGCTTCGAGGAGCTTGCGGAGCTCGGACCTGCGGCCACGATCTTCGGCTCGGCGCGCGTCGGTCCGGAGGACGAGGCGTACGGTAAGGCCGTCGAGGTGGGGCGTCTCCTCGGCGAGGCCGGGTTCACGATCATCACGGGCGGGGGACCGGGGATCATGGAGGCCGGCAACCGCGGGGCGCGGGAGGTAGGCGCCCCCTCGGTCGGCCTGAACATCGAGTTGCCCTTCGAGCAGCACGTCAACCCCTACGTGGACATCTCGGTGGACTTCAACTACTTCTTCGTCCGCAAGATGATGCTCGTCAAGTACTCCCAGGCCTTCGTCATCTTCCCCGGCGGCTTCGGCACGCTCGACGAGCTCTTCGAGGCTCTCACCCTCGTTCAGACCGGCAAGATCCGAAACTTCCCCATCATCCTCTTCGGCTCGGAGTACTGGCGGGGACTACTGGACTGGCTCTCCGGCCCGATGCTCTCCGAGGGCAAGATCTCCCCCGCCGACCTCGAACTGATGGTGATGACCGACTCGCCCATCGAGGTGCGAGACAAGGTCCTCGCCTCTACCGAAGGGGAACACTCGAAGACCGGCCACGAGGAGCGGGCCCGCGAGGCGACGCGCGAGGCCCTGGGGAGCAACCGCCGGCCTCGTCCCCGGGAGAACACCTGACCCGACCGGGCTTTATCCGACGGGGGGCAGGTGCTCCCCGGGGTCTACCTTGTCGTAGAGCCTCTCGAAACCCTTCCGAGGCATGATGCCCCCGGCCGCCGAGGGCTCCCCCAGGGAGGCGGGCACGCTGCGTAACTCGTAATTCCCCGCCTCGTTACGCCTCGCCCAATACAGCCCGTGCCAGCCCCTCGTCCTCGTGGCCTCGGCGTTCTTGTGCCGGTACAGCTCGAAACCCTCCCCGGGTGGAGAGGTGTCGGGCCTATCGCCGGCGTCCCTCGCAGCGTTCATTCCGCTTAGCTTACCAGCCCGCCAGGGGCCGGCCTACCGCGGAGCACCAGCACCCTGGTTTCATCGCAACCCGCGAGAAGCCGCTGCGGCGCGAAGCGTACAACGGAGCGCCGTGGCCGCGCGCAAGCCTCTCGACCAACCGATGGGCTAACACGAGCTACAAACCCGCCGGAGCGCGGTCGAGGTGGGCTACGCCGCTCTGTATCGCGGCGTTCTTTACGGCGGTTGCTACCCGTTCGTGGACCTTGGGGTCGAGGGCGTCGGGGACGAGGTCGGCGTCGGCGGTGAGGTCGGCGATCGCGTCGGCGGCGGCGAGCTTCATCTGCAGATTGATCTCCCCTGCCCCCGCCAGTAGCGCCCCGCGGAAGATGCCAGGGTAGCCGAGGACGTTGTTGACGCTCGTCCCGTCGGCGGCGAACGCGGCGCCCGCTTCGACGGCCGCCTCGGGGTCTATCTCGGGGTAGGGGTTCGTGAGCGCGAGGATGACCTGCCCCTTACGCACCATCTCCGGCTTTATGAGGCCGGCGCGCCCCGTCGTCGCGACGACGACGTCGGCCTCCTTCATCACGGTCTCCATGTCCGTGATCTCGATGCCCTTCGCGCGGGCTCGCTCGTGCGAGAGCGGGTTCGGGTCCGAGGCGATCACGCGTTGCGCCTTGCCGTCCACCATCAGGGAGGCTATCCCGAAGCCCGCGGCCCCGAGCCCTATCTGCCCGACCACCTCGTCCTCCAACGAGAGTCCCGCGTGGCGGCAGGCGACGATGGCGGCGGCGAGCGAGACGACGGCGGTGCCGTGGACGTCGTCGTGCATCACGGGCTGGGATAGATCCTCGATGAGCCGACGCTCGATCTCGAAGCACTCGGGGGCGGAGATGTCTTCGAGGTGGATGCCGCCGAAGCCCGGGGCTATACGCTTCACCGTCTCCACGAACTCGTCCACGTCCTTTGTATCGATGAGGATGGGCATCGCGGAGACGTTAGCGAACTGGTGGTAGAAGACCGCTTTGCCTTCCATTACCGGCATCGAGGGGACGGGGCCTATGTCCCCGAGCCCGAGGACGCGCGTGCCGTTCGTGCAGATGGCGACGCTCCGCCCGATCATGGTAAGCCTGCCCGCGAGCGTGGGGTCCTCGGCGATCGCCATGGAAGCCCGGGCGACCCCCGGAGTGTAGACGTCCCTCATGGCCTGCACCGTGTTTACGGGCTCGGTCGAGGCCACGATGAGCTTGCCGCCCTCGTGGCGGAGAAGCGCGCGGTCCTGGGCCCAGATCACGCGGACCCCGTCGAGCTCGTCGACCCTTCTGGCGACGCGCTGTCCGTGCTCCCTGTCCTGGACCTCGACCGTGATCTCGCGTATCGAGGCGTCGCGGCCGACGTTTATGGTCGTGACGTCGCCGATCAAACCCTCGCCCTCGGCGATCTTGCCGGCGACCCTGGCGAGCTGGCCCGGTCGGTGCGGCAGCTGTATCCGGTAGGTGAAGTCGAGCGCCAAAGCGAACCTCCTGTTCCTTGTGCTCGCAATCTTATACCGGCGCGTTCCATCCCGTACACTTATAGGTGCTACACGAAATGGGAAGTCTGATATAGTTATCCTGCAATCGTAGGTGGGTTACAGTAGATGGAGCGTCGCCCGGTAGTTTCCGAGCGACTTTTTGTTTGATGGAGCCCATGAATAAGGAAGGTGGGTTCCAGAAATGGCCCAAGGAACGGTTAAGTGGTTCAACGACGAGAAGGGCTACGGCTTCATCTCCCCGGACGACGGTGGCGAGGACCTCTTCGTCCACTACTCCGGGATCTCCGGCAACGGTTTCCGCTCGCTCGAGGAGGGGACGAAGGTCTCCTACGAGGCGACGCGCGGCAAGAAGGGGATGCAGGCGGAGAACGTCGTCCCCCAGTAACGGGGGTAACTGTTTAGGATGTAGAGGGCCGGGATAGCTTTATCCCGGCCCTCTTTCTGTTTGAGGGGCCTCGTCGGGAATCGTAGTTCGTGTACAAGGAGGGGTTTTTGAACAAGTACTTGAAGGCCGTAGGGGTGGGCTCCGGGCTGTCGCAGGCGGCTACCTTGATCACCACCGTATACCTGCACAGGACCCTGTCGCACAAGTCCATCGAGTTGAGCCCGGCGGCGACGATGTTCATGCGCTTCGGCACGTGGATGCTTACGAGCATTTCGCCGCGCGAGTGGGTCGCCGTCCACCGCAAGCATCATAACTTCAGCGACGAAGAGGGCGATCCGCACAGCCCGCACATCGAGGGGTACTGGAAGATCATGCTCGCCAACGTCTACTACTACCGGCGCGAGGCGAACGACGACAACACGATGGAGAAGTACGCCGCCGACCTCCCGTTCGACAAGCTCGACCACGCGCTCCTCAGGCGCGGGACGCTCGGCTTCTCGCTCACCGGCGTGATCCTGGCCTGGATCATGGGCACCAAGGCAGGACTCGTGGCGTGGTCCACCCTCGCGGTCGTCTACCTGCTGCTGAACGCCGCCATAAACGGCGCCGGCCACACCTTCGGCGAGAAGAGTTTCGAGAACGACGCGACGAACCTCAAGCTCCTCGCCCTCATAACCTTCGGCGAGGGCCTGCACAACAACCACCACGCCCGCCCCGCCGCCCCGAGGTTCTCGGCCTTCAAGGGCGAGATCGACCCGGCTTGGCCGGTGATCCGGGCGATGGAGAAGCTCGGCCTCGCCAGGGTTCTCACCAAGGTCGACGAGGGTTGGGACAACCACCGCCGCCTCCTCCCCGAGCCGATCAAGATAAGGCCCGGCGCCGGCATCGAAGTCGCCGCGATGAACTCCTCCAAAAACTAACCGCTCCACGGAGTCGGCGGCCCCTGGTCGCCGCGTAGCCCCTTCCTCCACAGACGTGGGGGAGGGGCTACTTCCCTTTGGGCGCGGCCTCGTCGAGCAGCCCGAGCATCCTCGAACGTCGGGCGCTCTCGCCTCCGATGATTGCCAGCGCTCCCTTCGGAGAAGGTACCCGCACGAACGAGCTGCCACCTGAGGAGATCCTTCAGCAGACGGTCAGGCCGGCTCGTGCCAGGGAACGCCGAGCTTTCGGAAGTCCGCGTCGAAAGAAGCAACGCCCTCGTCTCTGGAGCGAGCGGTTTCGGCGAGTAGAGCGTCGGCGAAGTCCACGTTCGTCTCCGCCATAAGCTCAAGCGCCCTGAATACGACACCCATTCCTTCGAGCTTGAGCCCGTGTTCCGCGAGCAACGGCACGAGCACACGGATGATCTCCGCCTTAGTGCGCCCGTAGAAAGACTGGAGCACCCAGACTGTCTCGGCCACCACGACGGGGTGGATTCTTAGCGCCAACCCGTCTCTCTGCGCTTTTTGCAGCAGTCGCTCGGCCTTGTCGGCCATCTCCGGCGGCTCTCCGGTGAGGAACCGTATCAGGACGTTCGCGTCCACCCAGAGAGCGTTACCTTCCAGCGAACTCTTCCCCCGTTACCCTCCGAACGACGTGCGCCCGGGCCGCATCACGCTCGACCTCCTTATCGGGGTACGCACGTTCCGCTGGCAAACTTCCCTTCAACTGCCGCAGCGTTGTACGCTTCTCCACCCTGAGTCGAACTGAATTATCCTCGATCTCGAAGATCAGACCATCGCCGGGTTCCAACCCCAAACGGTCTCGAACCTCTTTCGGAACCGTAAGCTGCCCCTTACTGGTCAAAATAGACTTACTAGATTTCACTCCCTTAC